>RPQS01000052.1 GCA_003818605.1 Candidatus Zhuqueibacterota bacterium
GCACGGGGATGCTGAGGGCGAGGAGAAGGACAATGAAGTTGCGTAAAAAAAGCCAATCCGGATTCAGTATGCTGGAAATTCTCATCACCACGTTTCTCGTGACGATGGGATTGCTGGTGGTGATGACGTCGTTTGTAGCTATTGCGAAATCCAACCGGTATAGCGAACGAATGGATATTGCAACGACGCTGGCGAAGCTGGAATTGGAGAGCATTCGCAACCAATCCTATGCGTTGATTCAGTCTGAAACCGGAAGCTATTCGGAATATCCGGATCACCCGGATTACCGGCACGAAACTGTGGTCAATGACCTCGGATCCGTCAAGGAGATTACTCTTCGGATCTATTTCGAGAATGACCGGCGGCGAGCGGAAATGATTACGTATGTGTCCAACATGTAGCGATACGATGACGCAGGAAAGGAGCTGACGATGTGGACGGTTGTCTGTAAAGGAGGAAGACCTCCGGGGCGCACTTCACCGTGGGCGGGCATTACCTTGCTGGAGTTGCTCATCGGAATCAGCTTGTCGGCTGTCTTGTTGACGTCGTTGTTTTCTCTCTACTATGGAGCCGCGCGGGGCGCCGCGAAGGATCAGAACCGTTCGGTGGCAAACCGAGAATCCCGTTTGATTGGTGACCGGCTCGCTCGCGATTTCAAGCTGGTGGGTTTGATGGCGACTCAAGATGTAGACGGTACCGCCGACGATGTCAACCGTGATGTTCCCGGTATGTCCTGGAGCGATTCGCTGCGCAACGATTTCGAATTTGCGAACACGTATAACGTCATTTTCACCGGCGATGTGGATGATGACGGATGTACGGAGACCGTACAGTATATTCGGGACGATGCCAACGATCTGATTAAGCAAGTATATTGGAGATGGTCGCGCGATTCTGTGCGTTGGATGGGGCCGATCGAACGGAGCGTGGCAACGCATGCTGACCATCTCATGTTCGTCTATTATGATCGGGACGGGAACACGATACCGAATCCGATGGTCTATCCGACCGGTGGATACACATTGACCATGGGTGAAAGAGCCCGAGTCACATCCGTCGAAGTCACACTGGTTACACGGTCCGACATTGCCGAAAGCGGAAATCCCCAGTTCGTCTATACGCCGGACGGCAACTACTGGTACGACGGATATCGCAGGATAGTCCAGCGATTTATGATACGCGGGCGCAACCTGAGTTTAGGAGCGTAGACTTCTCGCAATGGAGGCACAAATGCACAGTTACCGCAAAGCGGGGCGAGAAGGGCAAGATAAAGGGCGGATCAGACCCGATCGCGGCATGATCATGATTGTCGCACTGCTGTTGTTGGCCGGTCTGATCTTTGTGGCGGGCACCGCGGCTATTCATTCCACAAGAGGGACGCAGATCAGTGCCGTGGAATTGGATAACACACGCACGTTCTATGCGGCGGAAGGGGCGGTGGAGTGGGGAGCCGGAGAACTGAAGAACCTGTTGGATCATGTGTTGGATCCGACCTTAGCGGAGCTCGATGCGCTGCCGGCGCCCACATTGCCGGGCTATACGCTGGAAACGTATCAGGTTTCTAAAGTCGGAATTCTGACGGAAGAACTGATATCGTCGGGTGATTATACCGGACTGCGTGGATATGTCCAGCGGTATTCCGTGCAAGCCCGCGCGTCCAGCCAGCGTCGAAGCACTGAAATTAGTCGCGAGATTCAGCACCAGTTCATTCCGTTGTTCCAGTTCGGCGTATTCTATGAGGAGGATCTCGAAATCTTCCCCGGTGCATCCATGACTTTTACCGGGCCGATTCATACCAACGGCGATCTCTATATGGGTGCCGATGGCAGCATTCAATGCAACTCTACAGTGACCTGCGTCGGACAATACTGGCATTATCGTAAAGACGGAGGACACTCGGATCCTCCCGGGCCGGTAACGATTAGGACGCCGCTCGGGACGTATCAAGGTGTCTGGCGCGGCGCTTTCTGGCTGGATAACCGGTACGCTAACTGGGCCAGCGAAGCCTTGGCAGTATGGGGCGGAAACGTTCGTGATGCGGCGCATGGCCTACATACGCTCCGACTTCCACTTCCTCCGACAGCCGACCAGCACGTGGTTGTGGAACGCGGCGTGATGGGCGACACCCAACTGGAGCGGGAAGCCAAATACTGGTACAAGGCAACGGTGCGTTATGTGGACGGAGTCCTCACGGACAGCGCTGGTAATCCACTGAGTCATCCCGGTGTCTACACGTACACGGCCAATAAGTTCAAGGATCAGCGCTTGAACAAATATATGGATGTCGTGGACATCAATATCGGCGCGATGCTTTCCGGCGGATACGTGCCGACCAATCGGATTTTATATATCAGCCACGCCAGCGGAGACGCTCCGGCGATACGAATTAAAAATGCAGCCACGCTCCCCGTGGGCGGATTGACCATCGCGACCGACTTGCCGTTGTACGTCTGGGGCAACTACAACACGACGGCAAAAAAAGGATCCGCCCTGCTGTGCGACGCGATTACTCTGCTGTCGCCATCATGGTCGGACGCCAATTCGGCTTTGGCCATAGATAGCCGCATTCCCAGCAACATGGGAATGAATGCTTGTATCATGACCGGGCACGTGAATACGGTTAGCGGTTCGACGTACAGCGGCGGTTTGGAGAATGACTTTCGTTTTCTGGAAAAGTGGACCGGTTACACCGTCACTTTCCGCGGCAGCATCATCAACCTATGGTTCAGTCGGAAAGCGACCGCGCCCTGGGTTTACGGCGCTCCGGTTTACACGGCTCCCAATCGTAATTGGGGGTACGATACCGATCTGTTGTCTCCGTCCAACTGGCCGCCCGGAACTCCGCGAGTTCATACGGTGCAGCGCGGTCATTGGCGGCAAATCAGCTAAGGATCTGCTATGAAGAATCCGTTCGGCGACAAGCGAGACCCCGAACAGCAAGCCCGGGATGCGATCCGGCGTAAAAAGTGGAGCAAAGCGATTGCTCACTATGAACGCAAGGTTCAAGACAGTGACCGGGATCTGACTCTGTGGAATCTTCTTGGTGATTTGCACATGAATAATCATGCGCGCACCGAGGCGGTGGATGCTTGGCGTCACGCCATGGAGGGGTATGCCCTCGAAGGTCTCCACGAAAACGTGCTGGGAATCGCGCGTAAAATTCTCCGCAGAACCCCGGAAGAGGAAGACATCCATTTGATTATGGCAGAAGCCTACCTCGGATTGGAATACCATGCGGATTGCCTCGCGGCGTTCCGAACATATCTGAAATTATCGAAACGCCGCTCCGAAACGGATATGCGCTCGCTGTTTAAGAAGATCCTTGATGTCAATATAACGCATCTCCATCTTCTGGAAGAGCTGCATGCCATCTTCAACGAATCTGCCATCGAGGATCTTGAGCTGGAACGGAGCTTGGACGGCTACATTAATGAGCGGCGGAAAATAGCGCGTGAGACGCATCCTGTCCAGACTCAGGAACCGGCTGCCGAATTCGAAGAAGCGCCGGCGGAATCTCCGCCGGAACAGCCGCGCGCACATGATGGGCTGATCGGACTGGACGGGCTTGATTCCTTTGCCGCGGATGCTTCAATGGATTATGCCTACAGCCGACCGCCTGAGTCGCGCGTCGTGCCGTCCCCGGAAACGGGATCGGAAGCGGATCTGACAGTCAGTCGGGATACGTCGGATATTCCGTCCGGTGAAGGCAAGGACCATTACGATCTAGGTGTAGTCTACAAAGAAATGCGGCTGTGGGATGCCGCGACTGCAGAGTTTGAACAAGCCCGCAGGGATCCTTCCGTCCGCATCCGGGCCACGTTGGAACTGGTGGAATGCATGCAGGAGACTCACGATCTTCAAAGCGCGTTGGATTTGCTTGAAGAAATCCGGCAGGACGGCGAGGGATCACCACAAGAGCAACTCGGTGTTTCGCATCGGCTGGGAATTATTCATGAGCTATTGGGAAATACGCAGGAAGCCTTGGCGCATTTTGAGCGCGTGCATGAACAGAGTCCGGGTTTTGCCGACGTGGAACTGCGAGTGGCGGAATTGCGCAGCAAGCTGGATAGCGATTCGCCGGCCATGTAAGCCGGCAGGCTTCTGACGACTTGGTTTTCTCGAAGCGTGTTAACGGAAAGGATTGAAAAGCGGCTAATGGATCTTCGCGGTCTCCTGGAACTTCTATTTGTTAAAAAGGCGTCTGACTTGCATTTGCGCGTCGGATCGCTGCCCGTGCTTCGTATCAACGGAGAACTTTTTGCGACCCGGCCTGAGAAGATCACTTTGGAAGAGATGGAAGCATTTCTGAAAGAAATTCTCTCGCAGACTCAGCTGGACAATCTGTTTCGTGACAAAGAACTCGACTTGGCGGTCGCGGTCCCGGGGCACGGACGGACGCGCGTGAACGTCTATTTCCAGAAAGGCACACCGGCGCTGGCTATTCGCGCCATAAAAACTCAGATTCCGTCATTCAACGAATTGATGCTGCCTCCGGTTTTGGAGCGCATCGCGGTTCTCAAACGGGGGCTGGTTCTGCTGACCGGCGCTACGGGATCCGGCAAGTCCACAACTCTCGCTTCGATGATAGAATATATCAATTCGCATCGAAGCTGCAATATCTTAACCATCGAGGATCCGGTCGAATACCTGTTCAGCAACAAGAAATCGCTGATCGCGCAGCGCGAAGTCATGATTGACACGCAGTCGTTTTACGCGGCTCTTGTGCACGCTCTGCGTGAAGATCCGGATATCATCATGGTCGGTGAGATTCGCGATCCCGATACGGTGAAAGTCGCTTTACAGGCCGCCGAAACCGGCCACCTTGTTTTAACGACTTTGCACACGTTGAACGCGGTGGAAGCCATTAACCGTATTATTTCGTTTTTCCCCCTGAACGAACAGGTTCAGATTCGCTCTATTCTGGGGGGGACCATTCAAGCAATCATTTCCCAACGGTTGGTGTCGCGCGCCGATAAGCCCGGACGGGTGCCGCTGGTGGAAGTGATGGTATCAACGGCGGCGATTCGCGAATGCCTCGAAGAAGCGGAAAAAATGCAGTTGATGCAAAGCCTGCTCGAGGATGACCGCGGCGCGCATGGTATGCAAACATTCGATCAGTCTATTCTCGGCCTGTTGCGGCAGAATATCATATCGTATGAAACCGCGATGGAGAGCGCGACGAATCCGCATGATTTGGAAATGGCGATTCGCGGCATCAATTCATCGGGATCGCGGCTTGCCGAGGTTAGCCGGGCGGACGCTTAGTTATCCGGGAAGATTGTGGTTCATTCTCTTTTGGTACTCTGACAGGTGCGACAATGGGCAACAAACGGGCAATCATGGGCAATTTGGACGTACAGGGCGCGCTGCCGCTTTTGCAATCCGTTTTTACGGACCAGTGGAGCGGAGTCGTCCGTGTACGCAGTGGACATCGCATGGGAACGATGTGGCTGGTCAAGGGTTCTATTGTCCATGCCATATTGTTGGAAGGACAACGGAAAAGCGAAGGAATGAACGCGTTCGAACAGATCACCGCATGGCGGGAGGGAGTTTACTTGCTTGAGGAAGGGGTGCTTCCTCCGGAACGCACCATTCGCGTAGATATGCCCATCCTATTGGACCAACTCCTGAGTTCGGATGAAACGGCGGTCCAGAGTCCGTTTCCCGTTCTGCCGAATCCGGAGAATCGCAATCAGCTCAGTGTCGTTTTCCAGACTCTGCGCGAACGGGTTCCTGGCCTCGAATCGCTCAGCCTGACTCGCGGTGCGACGGTGGAGGCAACTACCGTGGCGGATGTCGCGGAACGCGATTGGCTGCACGACCAGTTGCAGGTTTATTGCCACGAAGCGTCTACCGTTCCTGAGAAACTTTATTTGCAGCAGGGAGAACATACTCTGCTTATTATTAAACAGGGAACATTGGCGACCGTGCTCTCGGCTTGTCGCGGTACGGCCCCGGAAGCCCTGTTTTGGGCGGGCGAAGAAGCACGACGTCGCATGCTGTTAACCAATGACGATTCACGGGAGACTGAGGAATAGCGCATGACCGCTGAAGGAAAAAATAAGTCTCTGGCTGATGTGCTGCGCGAAAAGCAAATCATCGGCGAAGAACAACTCAGCGAAGCTTTGCAGTACTCGCGAGAGCACAGCGTCCCTTTGGATCACGCGCTCGTGGAACTTAATGTGCTGTCCGAGGACGACCTGCGGATGATTTTAGGCGAGGTCTTCCAGATCAGATCGCTGAAACTGGAAGACGTTGAAATTGACCGCGATGCGGTGCGCCATATTCCCGCGCACATTGCTCATCGTCATCATTTGATCCCCGTTCGCCGCAGCGGCAGCACGCTGGCGGTGGCGATGGCTGATCCGACCGATGCGGCCGCCCACGCCGCGCTGCGGGCGGTCACGGATTTCGACGTGATTCCTTTTATTGCCCGCTATGATGCGATTGAGCATGCGGTATTCCTCCATTATGGTGAACCGGTTGCTAACGACGCGGGTGCGGCGGAAACGATGGATAGCGCGGTTTCCACTCACTCCCGGAATATGATTGATGATGATCGCGTCGGTCATGTCGGTCGCAGCATATTGTTAAACCACAATCAGACGTTCGAAACCTTCGTTGAAGATACGGCCAACCAGTTTCCGTTGAGCATTGCCCGCGCCGTAGCCGGTTTGTCGTCCGAGGAGGAATACAGTCCGTTCCATTGCTGGGGAATCGCCGGCTGCGGAAAAACACACCTGCTGCATGCGATCACCAATTACGTGAACAGTCACTCGCCCATGAAACGCACGATCCTGACCTCCGGACAGCGTTTTGTGGATAATCTCTTCGAATGCGTGCGGGATAAAAAAATCAATTTCTTCCGCTACTTATACCGGGAATTGGATATTCTTCTCGTGGATGATGCCGAACCCTTGATCGCGCGCGATTGGGCGCAGCGTGAAATTCTGGAAACGATTCAACATCTGCGGCGTAATAAGCGGTTTGTCGTGCTGTCGGCGCGACGAAATCTTGCGGCTGATCCGCGCACGACTCCCGAATTGCGGATTGTGCTGGAGTCCGGCGTCATTGCCCCGTTTTCCGGTTACTCGCGCGAATCCATGTATGAGATTGCCCGTCGCTGGGCGGGTCGGGCTGATCTGCAGCCGGATATTCTTTCGCTGCTCGTTGAATCGTGCGAGCAGGATTTGAACAACCTTCGCAATATCTTGCAGCAAGTGACGGTGATGGCTATGCTGGGAGAAAAAGAAGTGACGGCCGAATCGGTCTGCGACTTAATCCGGCTGTGTGGAATCGGTTCCGCTGAAAATTCCGCGGATCGTGCCCGCTTGCTGGCCACGGTGTTGCGCCCTAATATGCTGGAAGACAAGGCTTCCGCCGGAAGCGCGGCCGACAACACGTTGTCGCCGGATATGAAGAAATGAATCGAATGTGAATAAAACGAAGTCACTATTGAATATGCGTGGTTCTGCGGATGCTTATCGGATTTTAGTCGTGGATGACGACGCCCGTTATCTCGATTTGCTGCAATTCGCTTTAACGGCGGAAGGATATCGGGTGGACATCGCGCCCAACGCCTTGGCAGCGCATGAAATGGCCGTGCTCAACAAGCCCGATGTCATCGTGACCGACATTGCCATGCCTGAGCAGGATGGATATGCACTGGCCGCCGGTTTAAAGTCGGATACCCGGACCGCGCAGATTCCCTTGATCTTCGTCTCGGCGCGGGCGCAGGCGGATCGCAATATCGGCTATCGGATCGGCGCCGCGGAATATGTGACCAAGCCTTTTTCGGTGGATGAACTGGTGAAGAAGATTCGTAGTCTGGTATGTGAAGCGAAATCGAAGGATTCGGTCTGATGCTTGCGGATTTTTCACGCGAAAACGCCGCCGCATCCCGTGATGCGGGACTTTGGCGGATTATTATGGAAACCACGCCGGATATCGTGTACGTATTGAATCCGGAGGGTGTCATTGTGGAGGCGAATCCGCAATTATGCAGAATTCTCCGCCAGCCGCGCGAAAAAATCGTGGGAACGAGAATAACCGGCAATCTGGAGCGGGATCAGATATCGGTGGCGGAACGGGTGTTGAAGAATGTGGTGGACAAGCGCATCGCGCAGCGTTCCACGCGAACGTATCAACTCCCCGGCATGGAAGCGCTGACGTTCGAAGTGATGGAAAGCCCGCTGGTTCGCGAGGGTAAGGTTTGGGCGATTGCCGGAATCGGACGGGATATCACTCAGGAAGTGCTGCTCGAACGCAAATTGTGGGATACGGAAGAGTCGCACCACTGGGCTGTGGATTTTGCTTTTCGTACGACGCTGGGATTGGTTAAAGGATACATTTATACGCTGTGTCGAAATGCGGGAATGGATGAAGAACGACGTTCTCGATACGCTCGGGTTATCGAAGAGGAAATGGAGCATCTGTCCAAGATTGTCGAGGACGTTCTCGATATCCGGCGTATGGAAAACGGTGAAATCGAGCACAGCGGCGAAATCGTTAAAGTGGCTGATTGCGTGCGGCGGGCGTTGCTCGAATGCGAAGGGGAAGCTCAGCGCCGCGACATCGAGTTCAACGTGAATTGTCCCGATCAAATGCATCCCCTTTGGGCGCCGCGCGAAGCGCTGCAGCGTGTTTTAGTTAACTTAATACAGAATGCTATCCATCATACGTTGCATGAAGGGAAAGTGTGGATTGACGTCCGTGATCACGAGGAGTATGTGGAAATCCACGTGAAGGACAACGGAGTCGGCATCCCGGATGATGAAATTTCCTGTATATTCGATAAGTACTATCGTGGAAAAAGCAGCGTGGCGTCGCCCGTACCCGGAACCGGTTTGGGGCTGGCGATTGCCCGGACTCTGGTCAATGCGATGGGCGGTAAAATTTGGGTGTGCAGCCGGGAAGGCGCCGGAACGGACTTCGGCGTTGTTCTTCCGCGCAGACCCATGGATATAAGCGAAAAAGGCGAAACAGACCTCTGGAAACTGGATGCGATTCACTCAAATCCAGCGACCTGCAGGTGAGGGCGCACTATTATGGCAAAACGAAACAAGATCGGTATCGGATTGGACGTCGGCAGCCGCAGCGTGCAGCTGGCTGTGCTCCGCGCTAAAAAAGGCGGCACGACCGTGCTGAAAGTCGCTTCCAAGGACCTGCCGCACGATGCCATCGTAGAAGGATCGGTGATGGATTCGCAGATCGTCTGCGAAAAGATTTCGGAGTTGCTCAAAGAAAACCGGTTGAAAAACAAAGAGGCGGCGATCTCCGTCAGTGGCCGTCGCGTGATGATCAAGAAAATTTCAACCGATGAAATGAGTGACGACGAGCTCCGCGGAACGATTGCGTACGAGGCGAAGAGCAACCTGCCCTTCGATATCAGCGAAGTATCGTTGGACTACGCCCGCCTCGCGCAGGATGAGGACACCGGCCGAATGGATGTGCTGCTGGTCGCCGCGAAAAACGAGATGGTTTTCGATGCGGTGGAAACGCTCCGCTGGGCGGGCGGTAAACCGGTGCTGCTGGAAGCGGAGCCGTTTGCCTTGCAGGCTGCGCTCACCGAAGCAGGTTACCTGAGCGATCAGGCCGCCGTCGCCGCGCTTCAGATCGGATTCCTCTCCACCGATGTAACGCTGTTTGATCACGGCCAGTTCGCCAGTAACCGCAACCTGAGTGTCGGCGGCAAGACGTATATTGAAGGACTGATTCGCGAACTGGGTATACCGTTTGAAAAGGCGGCCGCTCTGCTCGCGAGAACGCAGCGGACTGACGAAGAGAATGAGGCGCTAAGCCGGATTGCCGCGCAGGTTGGTGAAAAACTGGCGGAGCAGGTGGAACGGAGTTTCCCTGAGTATTTCGGTTCGGCGGCGGATTCCTCCGTCTCGCGTATTGTGCTCTGCGGAGGGGGCGCGCATCTTCCCCTGTTGGACGAATCGCTGCGGAAACGCTTCCAATTGGATGTGGAAATTGCCAACCCGTTCCGCAACTTCCAGCTGCAGGAGTCTTTCGAACCGATTGTCGCCGAAACAGCGCCGGATTATACGGCGGCAGTCGGACTTGCGTTGCGCGCGATGAACGATACGCACGTCGGATTCAATCTTCTCTTTCCGACGGATCGGCCGGGGCACCGTAAAACCACATATGCCGGACTGGGAACCGTTCTCCCGATTATCGGCTTTTCCCTTTTACTCTTTGTCGTTCTGATGCTGCACCTCGGACAGGAAAACAAATTAAGCGGCTTGGACGAACGCATGAAAGCCATCCGCAAGGAAACGGATATGTACCGCGACAAGATCGTCCTTGTGGAGGAACTGAGTAAAAAACGTGCCGATGTCGCCGCTCGTATTGACGTCATCACCGAGCTGGATCGCAATCGTTTCGCCCGCATTAAGCTCATGCAGCTGCTCAATAACACATTGCCGGAGCTGACGTGGATATCATCGGTGCTGGAAGTGACGACTCCGCGCGGTCCGGGAGTCAATGTCACCGGATTAACCAGCTCGAACTTGAAGGTGTCTCAATTCATGTCGAATTTACTCCAGTCCGGTCTGGTGCGCGGCGTGGATCTATTAGTTTCCGAACAAGCGGAAATCGCCGAAACCAACGTCACTCGCTTCACGTTGCAGGTGACCGTTCCCGATTTGGGATTGACCGGGCTGCCGCCCGAAAAACGGGTGGATATGTTGAAACAGGGTGCTCAGGCCATTAAGGAAAAACGTGAAGCGCAGGGCAAGTTGAAAAAGGAAGCGTCGAAGTAACAAGTCCATTTTGGACGTGGAGGATACAATGAAACGACAGTGGATCCTGACGGCGGGTCTGATGACAGCTCTGCTGCTGTTCGCGGCGGCCTGTGATGACGGAGTGGACGATTGGAACAGCTCGGCGAAGATCGTCGGGTACGTCTACACGGATATGAGCCAGCAGCGCGGCGTCGAAGGAGTGCAGGTTATTCTGGAATCGGACCCGGACGCGGACAATCCTTACGAAGGCCCGGATCGCTGGACTACGACGGATCGCAACGGACATTTCGAGGGAGCGGTTTTTCTGGGCAATAAGGAAAGCGAATACGTGTACATTGCGGATTTGACCGTCGGCTACTTCTGGCACGGCAAGAGCTTCTCATGGTCGGGCGGCATTTCCGTTTCACCCGGTTCAGTCTTCACGCTTCCTCCGGTGGATACCAGCATGTTCGCGTCGTATGCGGGCGGCGGGCAGTGAGGAACTTCCTATGCAGATAAACCTGAAAAACCCATCCACGCAAAAGTGGATCATTCTCCTCACAATGGCATTCGGTGTTTGCTATGGATACGGCAACTTCGTTTATTTCCCGCGTGAAGAAAGCGCGAAAAAAATGGCGGCCGACATCAAGCGCGAATCCGAGCTGCTGGCGAAAGGGAAAAGGATCGCGGCGAATTTCCAAACCGTGCAGGATGACTACGCGCGGCTGATGCAAAGCTGGGAAATAGCCCATGAATTGCTGCCCACCCAAAAAGAGATGGAAGGCCTTTTAAAGAACATTACTTTGAAGGGGCAGGAGCAAGACGTGACGTTCCTTCTGTTTAAGCCGCAGGAACCGGTTGAAAAACCGTATTACTGGGAGAATCCGATCCAGATCAAGACGTTGTCCAAATATCATGATCTGGGTGAATTCTTGTCTTCGGTTGCGGCACTGGATCGTATCGTCAATGTGAATCAAATCAAGTTCACGAACTATAAGCCCAATCGAGGCCGCAGCCCGATGACCGTAGAAGCGGAATTTACCGCATCCATCTATATTTTTAAGGAGCTTGGCGCTCCGATTACCACCCAAGCCGAAGAGGAAGAGAAGAGCGGCACGAAACGCGGCGGCGCTGCGAAGAAGAATGTCAAGAAGGAAGCGCCTAAGCCTCCGGCTAATGCGCCGTCCACAGGTGGGAAGGGGGCGCACGCATGAAATGCATCATCGTCTGGCTCTGCTTCATGATGGCACTCGGAAATTGTGCGTGGGCGGAACCGATTGCAGAGTCTCCCGTGGACACGCAAGCTGTTGCCGAAGAATCGCTCAAACCCGAGGCTCCCGCGGAAACTCCTGAAAATTCCGCTCCGGATGAACTGTCTACGGAATTGAATGGAATTGATACCCTCGATGTGTTGCCGTCTGACGTCGTAACCAGCTATGGCGGCGGGACGCGCCGCGTCCATCTGGAGCATACCGTTTTCCGTCGTGAACCGCCGGTATATTATGAAGCCGTCGGTCGCCGCGATCCGTTTAGAGCCTTGATCGTGGATGAGAAAAAAGAGGGCGAAATTGAAACGGATCTGCTGCGAGTCGAGGGGGCATCCCTGAAAGGCGTTGTCTGGTCCGACGGACAATATCTCGCCCTTCTGAAAGATAAGGACGGCAAGTCTTTTGTGCTGCGGGAAGGGGATCTGATATTTCACGGCCGTGTGCTGTCGGTCACTCAATCTCAAGCGACGTTTGAGGTCTCCGAGTTCGGTGATTACGACCAGATCACGCTCAAGGTGAAAGGCTAACCTGTGAGCGTACAATTACCCAAGACACTTCCTATCCGGGGAAAGGTGACCACCATGAAACCCGTTTTTTGCATAATGCTGCTGATCGGTATCGGATTCGGTTCGCTGCCGGTTTTGGCACAGACCGCGCCTTATCAAGGTTCTGCGGGCAGAATCTCCATGAACGTCGAAGAAGCGGATATTCGTACCGTACTCCGCAGCATTTCCGAGTTTTCCGGCATGAATATCGTCGCCGGTTCGGAAGTCAAGGGATCCGTAACGGTGCTGCTTCACGACGTGCCGTGGCGGGATGCGCTTCACAACATTCTCAAGATGAATGACTTTGTGGCCATGGAAGAAAACGGCATCATTCGCGTCTCCACACACAAAGATTTCGATCAGGCGCGCAAGACGGAGAACCTGAAAACTTCCGCCTACCAAATCAAATATGCGCGTGCGGAAAAACTGCAAACCGTGTGCACCAAACTGCTCAGTGAACGTGGCAAGGCTCAAGCGGACATGCGCGCCAATACGCTCATTATCAGCGATGTCCCGACGGTGATTGCCAACATGGATTCGGTGATTAAAGTGCTGGACAGACCGACGGCACAAGTGCTCATTGAGGCCAAGTTTGTGGAAGTGGATATCATCACCAAGCGCGAAATCGGCGTGAACTGGTCAATCGGCAATCTGACCAATCCGCTTGTGAACACCCGCGCCGGCGCTTCCGTGGATGCCGGCGTCACGAATCCGGCAGGAAGCTTCACCTTCGGCAGACTGGAAAACGGGGTGGATATTAACGCCCGAGTTTCTGCTCTGCAGGAAGACAACAAGGCTGAAATCCTGTCGCAGCCGTCCGTGCTGATCAATGACAACGAAGAAGCTAAAATATTATCGGGCAAGCGTATCCCGATTAACGTGCTCGATCAGGCGGGAAATCTGGTGACGCAGTTCTTTGATGTGGCGGTAAAGCTCACAGTCACCCCGCACATTAATCCGGATAACGATGTGCTGATGACTCTGAATCCGGAAGTGTCCGATCTCTCGGGTGAAGCAACAGTCACCGGCGGTATGATTATCCTGACCTCGGAAGTGAATACTACGCTGCTTGTGAAAGATGGTGAAACCATCGTGATCGGCGGCGTGATTAGGTCGAAAGATGGTTTAGTGGAAAAGAAAGTGCCGCTCCTGCACGCGATCCCGTTGTTCGGCAGGCTGTTTTCCTATAGCTCCAAATCAATGGATAAAACCGAAATTCTGGTCTTCGTGACTCCACACGTGATTCCGGCTCGCGTTGCCAATAAATAGCCGCAGCCGATAAAATGATCGCATGCCGTCTCAGCTTGTAATTGTTGCAGACAGTAGTGCAAAGTTAGCAGACAGAGAGCCTCTTATGAGGCTCTCTGTCATTGTTAATTAATAAATTATGTATGTGCCCTATATTTGCAGTTAATTATTCAGTTCTAAGGCAAGCATTTGTTTTTCTCAGCCGATATTCTTAACTTACAAAGTTAAAGGCAAATCTTCAGATGTACAATCTAATCTATATATAATATAGACTTAGTGGCACAGGCTCGACCAGAATGCGAAAAAGACGATTTAAAGTGAAACTCAATACTAATCTCCAGTGGCTTTGGCTCTTGGCCATATTATTTCTACTCCCATTCTGTGCCAGCGGTTCGGAATCTGATCAATGGCTGTCTTCTGAATTCCTGCCGGGTCGGATCATTGTAGATTTCGAGTCTTCGGCTAAAATGGAAACCTGTACTCGAGATGCAAATGACGTCGTACGTGTGGGTATTCCCGTAGTGGATTCGCTTTTTATCAGATACGAAGTTCGAGTTTTACGTCGTCTGGTTCCCGATGGTATTTTAATCCGTTTGAAAGCACCCTGCGATTTCTGGAATACCTACGTTCTGCAATTCTCGGATGCCCGGCCGGTTCTTGATGTCGTAGATGATTTTGCCCGGAATCCGTTCGTTCATGACGTTCAACCGGATGTTCTGCGCAGAATATTCCGCACACCCAATGATCAGCTCTGGCAGCAGCAATGGGACAAACGGATCATGCGTGCCGACGGTGTTTGGGACGTGTCTCTGGGATCGCGAAAAATTATCTGTGCCGGGATTGATACCGGTGTGGACTGGAACCATCCGGATTTGACTCCGAGCTTGTGGGTCAATCCCGGTGAGGATCTGGACGGCGATGGAGTCGCTTGGACGTGGGATCAGTATCCCGGCGATCCGGATGACTTCAACGATGCGGACGATGACAATGACGGGTATGTGGATGATTTCTTAGGGTGGGATTTTCTTATCGCGGGCGGCTGTGATTCCCGTGAAGACTGCGACGATCACACCGACAATAATATGTTCGGCATCAATTCGCACGGCACGCACGTTGCGGGCATAATGGAGGCCGCGGGCAACAACGGAATCGGCGTCACCGGTGTAAACTGGGTCGGCACTCTGATGGCTCTGCGGGCGGGTTATCAAAGCAGAGAGGGTCAGGGGTACATTCCCGAAAGCGCGAGCATTCCGGCCATTTTGTTCGCGGCGGCTCATGGCGCTAACGTCATTAATATGTCTTATGGTGGCCCCGGTTTTTCCGGACCGGCACAGCAGGCCATTAATTCGGCTTGGGATCAAGGCTGCCTGTTGGTTGCCGCATCCGGAAATGACGGCTCCACTGATCTTCAATATCCGGCGGCATACGACAACGTGATTGCGGTCAATGCCACTGATAATCAGGATCGTTTGGCATCCTGGTCCAATCGAGGCGTGTGGTCGGATCTCTGCGCACCCGGATCGGATCCGGGAATCATGAGCACTGTTATAAACAGCTATGCGTCCTACTGGGGAACGTCCATGGCCAGTCCTAACGCGGCCGGAGTCGCGGCGTTGGTGTGGTCCTTGTTCCCGGATTTTTCTAACGCGCAAATCCGTGACTTGTTGTTCGCCGGAGCCGTCAACATCAGTTCCCGGAATCCCGGGATCCCGGCTTCGCATCTCGGTTACGGAAGGGTGGATGCGCTGCAAACGGTTCTGTCATTGTGTCCGAATATGACCATCGCGTCGTACTTGTTAACCGACGATATTAGCGGGGACGGTGACGGTAGGCTGGAGCGCGGCGAGTCGGCCCGGCTGGTGATTCAATGTACTAATAGTGTCGGGTGGTCCACCGGTTCTAATATACTGATGCACGTAATTGCCGATGATCCGCACGTCTCGGTTGTGAATGGTTCGGTCGTGCTCGGAGATGTAGCGCCCGGTCAAACCGTCTCAAATGAAAGCAATCCGGTTATCTTGACCGCTGCCGACGATCTGGACAAATCGGTTACGGTAAATTTTCAGATCGTGTTTGTGTCCTCTTCCGGCTGCGAAATCGTACGACCCGTTTCTGTTGTCGTAGGACGCGGATCCGTGCTGTTAGTAGATGACGACGCCGGCGCCGGTTATGAAAGCTTCTATGCGGACGCGCTGTCGAGCAAGAATGTGTCCGCAGAAATGTGGCGCATTGTTGTTGACGGCGAAGTCAGCGCATTCGCCTTGCGGCAATATCCTGTTGTACTGTGGTCCTGCGGAGATGCGGCATTCTCCACACTGACCGCCGCGGATCAGGCCAATCTGACGGATTACTTGAACGGCGGTGGGCAATTGATTCTGGTCGGTCAGAATATTGACGAAGACATCGGCGCATCCGCTTTTTATTCCGATTATCTTCACGTTCAAAGCGTTCAATCGGTCGGTAGTCAGAATTTGACCGGTGCCGCAGGTAATCCCGTTTCAGATGGCATGACCCTGATCCTGCGCGGCGGAGTCTGTGCCAACAACGGTTATTTAAGTCCATCCGTTATCCGGCCCGTCAACGGCGCCCAACCGTTGTTTACTTACTCGCAAGGAGGCGTGGGTGCTGTTCAGTTCGCCGGAACATATAAAGTCGCCTACTTTGCTTTCGCGCTTGAATCAGCTTGCGGATTGGAAAACACCACGCGCTAT
The DNA here is from genome assembly GCA_003818605.1 of Candidatus Zhuqueibacterota bacterium. Taxonomy (GTDB): domain Bacteria; phylum Electryoneota; class RPQS01; order RPQS01; family RPQS01; genus RPQS01. Next base: position 16,500 of record RPQS01000052.1, read on the forward strand.
GCCGACGTGCTGGCATCGCTGATGGATTGGATGAATCCTTCCGCGGATATTCCCGATTCACCGAATCCGCTGCCGCGAAGTGCTGTTCTTTACGGCAACTATCCCAACCCGTTCAATGCCGCCACAACGCTCGTTTTCGACATATCCGTTCCGGGATATGCCTCCTTGCGCGTTTTTGATTTACTCGGTCGTTCGGTTGCCACGCTGATGGATGGATATGTACATCCCGGTTCACAGCGAATTCTGTTCCATGCTTCGGATTTATCCAGCGGCATTTACGTGGTCCGTCTGGAATCCGGCGGTGTCTCGGCATCTTCTAAAATGGTGTTGATTAAATAGCTTTTTCCGTGCGGTCTTCCGGATCGCGTTATTTGGTTCTATAAGGAGCACAACATGAAGCGCTGGATTTTTGCACTGCTCTTGGCGATTTTCTTCTGCGCAGGGCAGCCCTCGATTGCCGGATCGGACCTTGCCGGATGCAAGTGGATGCCGGGGCGATTGATCGTTAATTTTACGCCGGATGTCGGTACACTTTATAATAAGGGTGGAGACGGCAGCATCATCGCCATGGGTGTGCCTTCAGTGGATGAATTATACGCGGAATATCACGTTACGTCTATGACGCGAATTGTGGATGATGCGCTGCTTTCAAAACTGAAGGTGATTCCCGATTTTTTCCGCTTGATGGTTCTCGAATGTCCTGCCGGCACGGATATTCCCGCGATGATGGATGAATTTTCCCGCAATCCGCACGTGGAATATGCCGAACCGGATATTCTTCATGATCTGTATGATCGTATTCCTAACGACCCGCTGTGGAACAGCCAATGGGATAAGCGCATGATGCGTCTCCCGCGCGTCTGGGATTTTTCAACCGGTTCCCGTGATATCATTGTCGTGGCCGTTGATGGCGGTACATGGTGGCCGCACGACGATCTTTATGCGAACCTATGGGTCAATCCGGGCGAAGATCTGGATCAGGACGGCGTGGCTTGGGTTTATAACGATTATCCCGGCGATCCGGATGACGTGAACGGTGTGGACGATGATGGAAACGGCAAGGTGGACGATCTGATCGGATGGGATTTTATCCAGAGTGCGGGTGGTTGCGCTCCGGGCGAAGACTGCTCGGGACAAGACAATAATCCGATGAGTATTGACGATCATGGAACCCACACACTGGGCATCATGGGTGCGGTCGGCAATAATGGTGTCGGTCTTACCGGTGTCAACTGGAATGTCCGTATTCTGGCCAGCCGGGCCGGTTATAAACCTGCGAATGACCAAGGTGTCGTTCAGCAGACTGCGGCTTTGGCGTGTATGACTTGGGCTATCGGGCACGGCGCACAGGTGATTAATATGTCCTACGGTTCTTCGTTCTTCTCCCAAAGCGAAAACAGCACGATCCAGACTTGCTGGAATAACGGTGTTGTTCTGTGCGGTGCCGCGGGGAATGAAACGTCCAGTGTGACTCACTATCCGGCAGGCTACAACAACGTGATTTCCATCGGTTCGGTGCGCGAAGGCAATATCGTTTCCGATTTCTCTAACTACGGTACATGGGTGGATTGCTATGCTCCCGGCGATGAAGTCTGGTCAACGATAATCAACGGCTATGCGCAATATCCCGGCACATCCATGTCCAGTCCCAATGTCGGCGGTGTTGCGGCGCTGTTGTGGGCGATTTTCCCGACATTTTCGAATCAGGAAATCGTTGATCTGATTCTGGAGACATGTGTGGATATTACCACCCAGAATCCGACGATGAATCCGGATCACCTTGGTCATGGCCGCGTGGATGCGCAAAATGCCGTGGCCTGTTTGCTTCCCTACCTGACTCTCGAAAGCGGTTCTGTAAACGGCGATACGGATGGAGACGGTCGGCTTGAGCCGGGTGAATCCGGCAATCTGGTCGTGAGTCTGCATAATGATCCGGATTGGAGTCCGGCATATGGTATAAACGTAACTATTGTGACCAACGATCCGGCAATTTCGCTGAGCAATAATACGTTCACGATGTCCACGATTATGCCCGGACAATCCATGCAGAATTCGACGGCTCCCGTTCAAATCTCTGCGGCATCTTGGATTGAACGAGCCTACTATGCCGAGTTTACGGCGCAGCTTCGCGGCGACTACGGATTCGCGCTTAACGTCCCGTTCACGCTTCGCATCGGACGTCCGCAGACACTGGTGGTCGGTGATGATGGTGCATACTCGTATCACAGCTTCTTCACATCCGGAATCTGGGATCAGTACGGCGGTTTCGACAGTGACGCATGGCTGGTTCCGTCTGCCGGTGAACCCGCCATGACGGACATTCAGGATTACGACGTTGTCATGTGGATTTGCGGAGATGAAAGCTCGAATACCTTGTCTGCCGCCAATCAGACTTTACTGGCTCAATATCTCGATAACGGCGGCAATCTGCTGCTGGCCGGTCAAAACATTGATGAGGACATTTCTGCGAGCGCGTTCTACGCCAACTATCTCCACTGCCAGAGTGATGGTGCGGCTTCGACGGCTCGTTTCATTGACGGTGTTTCCGGAGATCCGATTGCCAACGGCCACGCGCTGCTTTTAGGCGGCGGAGCCTGCGGCGGCAATGGTCAAACGGGACCGTCCAAAATCACTCCGGTGAACGGCGGCGTCGCGTTTTTCAACTACCGCGAAGGTGGAACCTGTGCGGTTCACTATGATAACGGGATCTACAAGACGGCTTATTTCTCATTTGCCATCGAGGCCGCTTGCGGCGGCGGTACCACGGTTCACCATTCCGTGATTCTGCGCCGGGCGATGGACTGGTTCGGTGCGACTGCGCTCGATGCGGATCCAAGGCTGACGGCTATGACCCCGAACGGCTTTGCTTTGAAGCCCAACTATCCGAATCCGTTCAATCCGTCTACTACGTTGACGTTCCAAGTGCCTCATGCTTCACGCGTAACTATCCGCGTGTTTGATATGCTTGGACGGCAGGTAACGACGCTTCTCAATGCTCCGGTTTCCGCTGGTGAACACGCTGTTACTTTCGATGGAGCCAACCTGCCCAGCGGAGTCTATCTGGCTCAGATGCACGCCGATGGATTCGATGCTACCCAGCGGATGGTTCTTCTCAAGTAGCTGATTTCTGATATATAGAATATCAAGCGCGCCGGGCTTAAACACCCGGCGCGCTTTTTACAGCCGTTGAGGCGGGCGTGTCACCCGCCTGTGATCAATCCGCCGAGGCACGTGTCCTCACCTACCCGCAGTCTTCCATTCCTCCTTTAGAAAAAGGGGGAACAAGAGGGGGCATCTTCTTACTTCGATTTATACATTACTATGTATAAGATAAATATTAACAAACAATAAAATGAATATTCGCTGAGTCGGCAGGACTTGACAAATCGGTTTTGTTGGCTTATATTATCAATTGAACGTCCGTTCAATTTCCGCAATGAGCAGCGGTTTCGTTTTGCCTCAAAATTGTTCAAAAGTTCAATAAATACTATGCGTGTGGAAGAAATCGGCGAAGCTGTGGAAGTCATTGCGCTGTTCCATTCGGGAAGACTATCCCCCTTGAAATTCCGCTGGCGGGAAAACGTGTACCGTGTCATGCGGATTCAAGGCGGTTGGACTACGGATGAAGGTCTGACGCGATACCATCATTTCGCGGTAGTTGCCGAAGGCCCGGATGTCTACGAATTGTCCTACAATGAGCGCGGCCACGATTGGAGAATCGAAAAGGTCTCGCTCGTCGGTTGAAGCGTACCTGCACATCCGGCAGGTCGTGTCGGTATCAAATCGTGCACGTGAGGTCAATACTCATGAATGAGCGAATCATTTTTCATCTGGATATGGATCAGTTTTTTGCGGCTGTGGAAATGCTCCATCAACCGCATTTGCGCGGTTTACCTATTGCTGTGGGTGGAAATCCTTCGGGCCGGGGTGTCGTGGTCACGGCATCGTATGAGGCTCGCCGCTTCGGTATTCGCTCCGGAATGCCCGCCGCTGAAGCGTTGCGTCTCTGTCCGCAAATTGTCTTCGTTCATTCGAGCGTTTCCAAATACTGCGACGTCTCCGCCCGCATTTTTAAAAGTCTGCTCGAATTCACAGATCGCGTGGAACCCGTTTCGGTGGATGAAGCCTACATGGACGTCACCGATACAGTTTGGAAGGATGGGGGAGTGCAGGGCTTGGCCATGAAAATCAAGCGGCGCATTGTCGAGTCGGAAGGACTCACGTCCACCATCGGCGCGGGACCGAACCGGCTTGTGGCCAAAATCGCATCGGGAATGAACAAGCCGGACGGGTTCACGTACATTCCCGCGGATCGCGTAGAGGACATGTTTCGCGATATGCCCGTCGGCGATCTGCACGGAGTCGGCAAAGCCACTCAGCGAACGCTGGAGAGTTTCGGCATTCGCACGGCGGGGCAGCTGGCCGAATTTCCCGTGGACATTTTAAAGCGGCGGATGGGCAAGTTCGGAGAGGAACTCGTGCGCATCGCGCGCGGCGAGGGCAGCGACAAAGTCCTCGTGCCCGATGAGCAGCCCGAGGAAAAATCCATGGGACACGAGCACACCTTCAGTCAGGATATTTCCGATCCGGTTTTGCTGCTCGGCAGGCTGCACTTGCTTTGCGAAAAGGTCGCCCGCCGTTTGCGTTCCGCGCGTATGGCGGGCTGTACGGTGGCTGTCAGAATCCGTTATCGCGGTTTCGAGACGGTGCTCCACGGCTGCAAGCTCAAACGGTTCGTTCAGCACGAAATGGACATCTATCCCGTTGTCGAAAAGCTGTTTCATGAAAGCTATCGCCGTGGGGAACCTGTCCGTCTCACGGGTGTGCACGTAGCCGAACTGATTTCCGTTTCCGAATTGCGGCAGCAGGAATTGTTCGTGGTTCCCGCCGAGCCGGATGATCTTTCGCAGGCGTGTGATGAAATCCGCGATCTCTATGGTGAGCGGGCCATCGGTTTCGCCAGCGGAGTCTTCTTTTCCGGCGGCCGCCCCATCTCCAACTCCCGCCGCACTCACTTCTACAGCGCTTTCTCGCGTGGCTCGTGGTTGCGATAATTCTTCTCCCTCCGTGCGATCACTATATAAAAAGAAGCCCGGCAATTTCTCGCCGGGCCTCTTCGCCTCTCCGCACGCCATATTTATCGTACTATGCTTTCGCACAACGATCCATGACGGATTTCCATTCCGCTTCGCTGAGTTCCTCGGAATCGTCAATGAGCAGGTCGGGTATGCCGTCCACAATGTGATAACGGCGGCGCGTCTTCGCATCCGTGGATACCAGCGTATCGCCGTCCTGCAACAAAGACGCGCGCGACAGCGGACAAATAAGAATTTTCAGGAATTCGGGGTCAAGACGTGTACTCATTTTATCCTCAAGCGATGGTCACTGTGGAGTCCATGTAGACGTCCTGAATTGCATTCAGCAGCGCGATGCCGTCCTTCATGGGTTTCTGGAATGCCTTGCGGCCGCTGATCAAACCCATGCCGCCCGCGCGCTTGTTAATAACAGCCGTCTTCACAGCGTCGGCCAAATCGTTCTTGCCCGATGCTCCGCCGGAATTGATCAATCCTGCGCGGCCCATGTAGCAGTTCACCATCTGCCAGCGTGTCCACTCGATGGGATGATCCGGCAGCAGCGCTTCCGGCACGGCTTTCTTCACGGCCTTTTCGAAATTCAAAGTCGGGAAACCGCCATTATTCTCGGGAGCTTTCTGCTTGATGATGTCGGCTTCAATCGTCACACCGAGATGATTCGCCTGCCCGCTGAGATCGGCGGATACGTGATAGTCTTTACCTTCGTGTTTGAACGCGTTGTTGCGCAGGTAGCACCATAACACCGTGAACATGCCCAGCGTATGCGCTTCCTCGAACATCACGCGTACTTCCTGAATCTGCCGCGCGCTCTCGTCCGATCCGAAGTAGATAGTCGCGCCCACACCAGCCGCTCCCAATTCAAATGCCTGTTGAACCGATCCGAACTCAATCTGATTATACGTATTCGGAAGCGTGAGCAGTTCGTTGTGATTCAGCTTCACAATGAACGGTATGCGATGCGCATATTTGCGCGATACCGAACCCAGCACACCCAGCGTGGACGCCACGGCATTGCAGCCGCCCTCGATGGCCAGCTTGCAGATGTTAGCCGGATCGAAGTAAATCGGATTCGGTGAAAACGACGCCGCGCCCGAGTGCTCGATTCCTTGGTCAATCGGCAGGATAGACAAATAGCCGTTGCCGTTCGCCCGCCCGTGATCAAACATTCGCTGTAAACTAACCAAAACTCCGGCGGGACGATCCGTCAGCGAAACTACTCGCTCGATAAAATCCGGACCGGGTAAGTGCAATAAATCCTTAGATATACCCTTGCATTGGTATCTGAGCAAGGATTCCGCGTCGGCACCCAGCAACTCCAGCACTTTAGACGGCATAGCTCCTCCACATAACTTTGTTATCGAAAGCGCAAATTCTTTAGAAAGTAATATACAATTTCACTTTCGCTAATGCAAGGCTTGTCCCATGCGCCCAAAAGGATCGGCGGCCGGGTTTCCCCGGCCGCCGATTTGTGCGATGTCTCGATAGCCGCGTTAACAAGTAACCCGGCTACTCTCTGTTATTGACAAACATGCTTAACGAAATAGCGCTTGTAGCCAACGGGAAGTTCAGGATCGGTCCATTCATTGGCTCCGGATGCGCATGTTACCGTTGTCTCCAGATTCCACAAGCCCGGATTGAAATCCGCTGTCTTGTCATAGGTGCTGAAGATGCTGTAGCTGCCTTGTGCCGGCGCAACCCAGCGAACTACCAGATTCGTGCGGGCGGCGTTCAAATAAACCGTCACGTTTTTGGCATTTGCGCAGGGACATCCCAACGTCACACGATATTGGGCCGGATACGGAGCGAAACCGTCATTATTGTAGAACCACTCGTATTGTGGTGCTACGAAGATTGCATAGTCGCCCGCCGCCAATGCACCGTTCGAAATCAATGTGATCGGTGTACACGGAATGGCTGCTTCGCCCGAAGCCAGTACCTGAATATTGTCGCAGTCGTAGTTGAGAAGGAATACGTCAACCGGGTACTCCGCTTCAACGTGCACCGCAATCGTTTCCGCTGCCGCCAGCGAGAAATGATACCAATCCGTGTCGCGGGACCGGTGCACGGACGTGTCCACATACTCATAGCAGTAGCCGATGCCGCAGATCGTCTGACCGCACAGGATTTGCTGATACATCACCGTGTCCGGACGGTTGTTGCATCCGCCGTTGCAGTCAATATAGGATTCGCCCGGATACTCCGGCTCCGTGCATTCCGAGATGTCGGTTGTCAGACAGCTTACGACGCACGGCGTGCAGGTGGCCCACGCTATGTAATCGGCGCCGCAGTCTACGTAGTCGAATTCGCTCGGCGAAATATACAGCCAGTATTCGCCGGGATTCAGCACGGACGTGACCGCTGTTACCGTGTCGCAGGCATAACCTGTCACCGAAACCAGCGGCAGCAGACTGTCGCAATGCGTGGAATCCAGCACCATCAACAGCGCCGGAAATTCCGTATAAGCTTGCCAAGTGATGTAGCTGCGCTGTGTCAGTGTTAGACGGAACCAGTCGGTGTCGCGCCTGCGCAGAGTATCCTGCCATGTGTACGTTCCGGATTTGCCGCAAATAACTTGTCCGCATGTGGCCGTACCAAATACCGGCGGTTCGGAGTTGCAGCCGCCGTTGACGGCGTCAACGTAATCCGCGGCGCACGTCGGTTCGTTCTCATACACGCCGCCGGTCGGACATGTGATATCGCATGTCGGAGCGCAGCGCGCATGAACGGTGTACGGACCGCCCGTATCGGTGCTGTCGTCGCGCACGACCGGAATCCAATATGTTCCCGGAGGCAGACGGTCGAAACGGAACGTGAGATTGCCGTCGCTGCATGACGTGTAGTCATAGGAATCACGGTATATAATGTCGCTGCACGGACATCCCGTAAGCAGAACCCAATATACCACGCCGAAGCCTTCCGTTCCGCAGTAGTCAATAATCACGTCGCACGTTTCCGCGATCATGAAGGCGTGCCATACTTCTCCGTTGGCGTCGCCGGCGATAATCGGACAATCTTCCGTCGCGCACGTGTTATCGCCCGTGAAAGTCGCGGGCAGTGTAACCGGCGTGACGTTATAGCATGAATCATTCGGCGCGGCCGGCGAGCATGGTGTACAGACATCTACAACCAATGTAAACGCTCCGCAGCTGTCGCGGTAGTACGGTTCGATGTCGAGATAATACGTTCCGGCCTGCAAATTCCGGCACGTGATCTCCGATAAACCGGCCGAGTCGCAATCATCGTCACTGGAGACGAACATCGTGCCGCCGCAGCACTCGGTGGAAAGATACAGGTAAGTATCCCAGATCGGCACCGTGCCGCATAGGGAGAATGCATAGTATCCGGTGGTCGGAATGTTTATCTGCACGAGGTAATCTTGTCCGACGCGCCAATAGCAATCGTCAACCGCACCGCATGTCGTTCCGTTCACGGTTTGCGGAATCGTGTTCACAATCGCGTCCGGTGTGCAGGCTCGGCAGTAGACGTGGATCGTATACGGCCCTACGGCGCCCGCGCCTTCATCGCGCATCACCGGGATGTAGTACGTTCCTGCCGGCAGATTGTCAAAGAAGATCTGAATGTTTTCGTCGGCGCAACCAAAATTGTACCGATTGGGGTACATCATGTCGTTTCCTTCACATGGACACCCGGTAGCCAGAGCAACGTAATAGTTACCCCAATCTCCCGCTGTCCCGCAGTAATCCACAACCACGTTGCAGGCCGATGTGATCGTGAACGCATGCCAGGTTTCGCCTTCTCCACTCTCCAGCGAGTCGCAGTCGTGCGTTGCGCAGTTATTGTCGCCGGTAAATGTTGCCGGCAGCGTGGCCGGAGTGCCTGCGTTTGCACAATCATCATTCGCCGGCGGCGGACATGCGGCGCACTCAAAACATTCCAACGTCCCGCGATAAGCCGCTCCGGGGAATGTCGGACAATAGAAGCTGGTCAGTGATACGACCGCGGCATATGAGCCCGGATCGAGACACCAGGTCACGATGCTCGTGGTGCATCCGGCAACAGTTTCGGTGCTGATCAATATGCTCAGATCCGAACAGCTATTGGTGTCGATAATGGCAATCCAAACCGGATCCTCGGATACCACCGTCCATCGTACGCTGTCGCGTTCTGTGAGTGTAAACGCATACCAATCCAAGTCTCTATACGCACTGCCGCTCGGAGTTGCGTAGGTGAAAACATGTCCGAATGCCGTTTGACCGCACGCCAGAGAACCGAACGCCGGCACATCGTTGTTGCAGCCGCCGTTCGGATCGGTTTGCATCCAGGCCGAATCCGCGGTTTCCGTTGTTTCAATAATATCTCCGGCCTGCGAGGTAACGACGCAAGGCGGAACCGTAGTACAAGCTACAGGTGTGCAGGCGTCCAGCGTGTTGCCGTAAACCCAAGATGCGATTCTTCCGCCGCCCACGGTCCGCCAATCACAACAGCCGGGTGTGCAGTACCAGTGCCGACCGACTGCCGGTAGCGTACCGTCAAAAACAATCGTCGGGCCGTTGGCGGCAGAACCGGACCAATATAGAATTCTCAGACCTACGAAAAATCCGTGATTCACGCATACATCCGGACTGACATTCACTTTCAAACGTGTCGCGGTCCCGGATGAGAACGTATACGAATAAATATTCGAATCCGGATGGGATAACTGGTACCCCGGACCGGATGTGGAATCATACGGAGTCATCGGACATTCAATGTCCACTTGGAAAATCACCGTGCCGGCTTCACCCGCACCGAGATAAAACTCGACACTGTCAATTCTGTAGACATTGTAACTCGGGCTGCAGACACGCGGCTGGAACCAGACTTTTACGAAGTCACCGGGATCGAACATCCCCGGCCACCAATAGGTGTAACTGCTGGTTGTGGATAATACGCAGCGAGCGTCCAGCGTATTATGACCCCGATCCTTGTCTTCATTTCCCAACTCAACCGTCCGCTCTTCGATATCGGCCGGGAATGGAACCGGTTCAAGCGTCTTGGCTCGCGCAGTCAATTCGTCCAAATCCAAGTTGGAA
>RPQS01000053.1 GCA_003818605.1 Candidatus Zhuqueibacterota bacterium
ACGATTCCGACTCAGATACGCGTGCTGGAGGAATGGCTTGGCGACACCATTGCGGCTCCCGGCTCCTTGCTGACTTCACGTGTGCGGGTAGCGGCGGAACCGAATCTTCCGCGCGGTATGGCTCTCCAATACACGTATAGACTCGCGGCGTCCAATAGTTCACCGCTAACCGGATGGGATGTACAGCGCATCGGACGAATTCCCGTATACCTGCTCGTACTGGATCGCGCTCCGCAGCAGGTGGATGGCGTGACAGGTGCTTTAACCGCTCTCGGAGTGGAATATGAGCGCGGCAATACACTGCCGCAGGATCTGTTCCGCTACATGTCTATTTGGATTTTTTCGGGTATCTATCCGAATGCAGCCGGACTGTCGGCCGACAATGCCAACCGCATTGCGCAGTTTCTGGATGGCGGCGGCACCTGTTATTGGGAAGGCGGTGATGCTTGGGTGTTCGATCCGCGCAATCGTCTGCATGGATACTTCCCGATTCGGGGATTGAATGACGGAACGAGTAATGCAGGGCCGGTAGCGGGCGAATACGGAACGGCTTACGCGGAATTGGGTTTCGGTTATTCCGGCGAAAACAGCTTCATTGATCAGATCGAACCCGATAACGGTGGATTCGTGATTCTGCGTAATAATCGCGGCGAAGCCGTCTATCCTTTAGCCATTGCCGGATCGGCGTCGGGATATCGCACTGTCGGGAGTTCCATCGAACTGGGAGCCTTAGCCGACGGTGTTTATCCTTCAACCCGGGTGCATCTTTTCCGGAAGATTCTTGATTGGTTCGGAATTGAGTCACGCGTGGATATTTTCCCGCCCACGATCCAGCATGTACCGGTCTCGGAATTTCCCAATGCCAATCGTCCGCTGCAGATACTTGCCGACATTCAAGATGCCGGCGGGCTGGATTCGGCTTACGTGGAGTATCGGTACCGCACGGGAACCGCTCACAATATCCCGCTGAGTCTCGATAGCGGTTACTATCGTTGTGATGTTCCCGGCGCGCCGTTCGGTGCGGTTATTCGCTATCGGATACACGCCGTGGATGCTTCTCCGGCGCATAATTCGGCAGTCTCAGAGGAGTATTCCGTAGCGATCGTAGCCGAACCGTTCACCGCGCTTAAAGAAACGTTTGCTTATAGTAATCGAGTCGTAATTGGCCCGCGCATTGGCGGCGGTGAAGGAAGTTCATGGGCGATCACGGATTATCCGGATGAAATCCCGGTTTTGGAATTGCACGGCGGTGCGTCCGGGATCACGTATACGACCGAAGAATTCGATTGCTCGAATCTGCAGAATGCCGGGTTTTCTTTCTGGCATTACCTGCGGGATGCGGGAAACAGACCGGGCACACTCGCGAGGGTTCTGGGCAGTTCGGATGGCGGCCAGACATTTCCGTATTCGGTCTGGCAATCGAGTCGGACTTCTGGAGGTATCCTCGAAGAGGGCATCGTCCACATACCGGACCTTCATTGGATGGCCGGCCAAAACCGGGTTGCTCTGAGATTCGAGTATTCCGGCGGTTGGTATTGGCGTGTGCGCGAAATAAAAGTTGAAGGAACGACCCGACCGGTACTGGTTCCGATTACCCAATTGGTTATTTCGGTAGTGCCCGCCGGCGTACAATTGAATTGGCCGAAAGTACCCGAAGCTTACCATTATATTGTGTCGGCATCGGCGATGTTCGCTTCCGATGCCGTCTTTGAACAGATTACCCAAACGGTTGACACAGTGTTTACCGATGTGGATGATTCCTTCGCATCCCGCTACTATCAAGTGGAGGCCGTTGTAGAAAAGCCCATTTCCCCGCCGGCAATTGAATCCGCGGTGATGATGTCCGGCCAAATCCGCCTTCCTGACCTGCGCTGGAACTTGAAGCTTGGGAACTCTTCCTCGCGTTGAAATCCAAGGCTTGCCTCTATTTGAATTGACTTGATATTGTCCATAGACATTCGTATTCTTTACTGTGAGAAAATATTCAAATTCTACGCCTATGTCATTACGTTATCTGGTTTTACTCCTCATCACTCTGCCCGCCTTTGCGGCGCCTCGCGTTTCATCCTTGTGGGATACGGTTTTACCATGTCCGCAAAGCCGGCCTTTACATCGCCCTATCCGCCGCGTCTTGGACGAGGACAGTCTCCATCGTTTTGATGTGCTGAAAATCGAACCCCATCTTCAGTTCAATTTTACGCAGCACACATTGCAGGGTTATACGGAAATCATTCTGCGCGCCGATGAAATTTCTCTCACGCAGATTGATTTTCGTTTTACTCATTCGCTGGTGATTGATTCCGTTTGGTCGAATGATAACGTATCGGCTACTTATACCGCGAATGGATTGGACAGTCTTCAAATTCTGCTGACTCCGGCTTTGGCTGTCGGGGATACTATGCGCGTCGGCATAGCGTATCACGGAAATCCGGCGGAGGTGGATAATTGGGGCGGCTTTCGCTGGGGATCGGCGGATAGCTGGCGGCCGCAAATTGCCTTCAGCATGGGGGATGGATTGAATCTTGAACCGCCTCCCGCCAACTATAACTGGATTCCGAGTCATGCCGATCCCACAGACAAGGTGCTGTGGGAAGCATGGTTTCGCGTTCCGCAATCCTATGCGGTCTCATCCGGCGGCCTACGTTTGGACACGATTCCACACGGGGATAACACGGTCACATGGCACTATCGGCTCGATCAGCCGGTATCCACGTACTTATTATTCGTGGCGGTCTCGGAATATATGATCATGACTCAGCGTGAATCCGGACCGTTGATCGAAAATTTCGTCTATCCCAGCAGACAGACTCAGGCTGTCACTCATTTCTCCAATGTACCGGCAGTCTTGGACGGATATGCGAATCTTTTCGGTCCTTACCCGTTTGATCGCTTTGGATATGCGATGGTGCATATGAGCGGCGATATGGAACATGCCACTTGTGTTTCTCACAAGGATGACGCGGTGCAGGCGAACAATTCCTGGGACTGGCTGTTGTTTCATGAGCTGTCGCATGAGTGGTGGGGGGACTGGGTAACTTGCGGCGATTGGCGGGATTTGTGGCTCAATGAGGGTTTTGCCACCTACTGCGAAGCGTTAGGAAAAGAAATCCTCTACGGATACGATGACTACATGAATTATGTGGTAACGGATCTTTTTCCCGCGGGTCGCGGTGCAAATGACAGTTACTCCATATACGATCCGGATAACTATTGGGGTGCGACGGTATATGAGAAGGGGGCATGTGTCATGCACATGCTGCGGCAGATCCTCGGGGATACCGCTTTCTTTCAGGCATGGCGGGAATACGGTCAGGAACATGCGTTCGGACATGCGGTGACTCCCCAATGGCAGGCAAAACTCGAGCAGCATTACGGGAGCAGTCTCGATTGGTTCTTCCAGCCGTGGGTCTACGGCACACGCTATCCGCAATATCGCATGACTTATACGTTGGATTCGACGGCTTCGTTCATGATCGAGCAAACTCAGCCCACGGCCACTTTATTTCGCATGCCGATTGACATACGGGTAGTCTACCCGGATGACACGGTGGAATTCACCGTATGGAATGAGGCTGTTCGTTCGCAATCCTTCCGCGACACGCTGAATCGGGGCGTTCCGCTCTCCGTCACGCTGGATCCCTATTTCAAAATTTTAAAGTCCGCCGCGTATTTCCTTGATTCGGACTTCCGGATTGAAAACGTGCCGCAGCACTTCATTCTGACCGGCATCTATCCGAATCCGTTCAATTCCGCGGCCATTGTTGCTTTCGATTTACCCCGCATGTCTGCCGTTCGACTGCGCGTATTCGATCTGCTCGGCAGGGAAGTGGCCTCCCGGAATCTGGGCGCTTTTTCCGCGGGCAAGCATACGGCAGTCTGGGACGGCGGCCAGGCTTCATCCGGCGTCTATTTATTCCGAGTAGAAACGGAAAACGAAAGCAGAATCGCTAAGGCGATTCTGATGAAATAAGCCGATATAAAACGCGCGCACCGGTTCCGTTTGTTCGAAGACAGCCGTGTGCCGCATCATTCACTCATCAGGAGTACAATTCTCTATGGCGAAGTATGTCTATACTTTCGGCAACAAGACAGCCGAAGGCCGTGCCGACATGAAAGACCTCCTCGGAGGCAAGGGGGCCAATCTGGCGGAAATGAATCTTCTGGGCATACCGGTTCCTCCCGGTTTTACGATTTCCACCGACGTCTGCACGTACTTCTATCAAAACAACCGCACCTATCCGTCCACGTTGAAGACCGAGGTGGATCAGGCTATTCGCTACATCGAATCTCTGACCGGCTGCAAGTTCGGTGATCCGTCCAATCCCGTGCTCGTGTCCGTTCGCAGCGGTGCGCGCGCATCCATGCCCGGCATGATGGACACGATTCTCAATCTGGGATTGAACGACAAAACCGTGGATGGTCTCATCAAGCGCAGCGGCGACGCCCGGTTTGTGTATGACTCCTATCGCCGGTTTGTGGCAATGTACGGCGACGTCGTACTCGAACTCAAGCCGGAGAGCAAAGAAGAAGAGGACCCGTTTGAAGTCCTGCTGGCCGCGAAAAAACGCGAAGCGCACGCAAAGCTTGACACCGATCTGAAGGCTGAGCATCTGAAAGATCTTGTTGCGCAATTTAAGGCGCTGATCAAGGAACGCAAGGGCATCACCTTTCCGGAAGATCCGCAAGAACAGCTGTGGGGTGCCGTCGGCGCCGTGTTCGGTTCGTGGATGAATGATCGGGCTATCGTCTATCGCCGTCTGAATAAAATTCCGGAATCGTGGGGCACGGCGGTTAACGTGCAGGCCATGGTTTTCGGAAATCTCGGTGAGAACTGCGCCACCGGCGTGGCCTTTACGCGTGATCCGGCTACCGGTGAGCGGGCATTTTATGGCGAGTTCCTGATCAATGCACAGGGCGAAGACGTTGTGGCGGGGACGCGCACTCCCCAGCAAGTGACGCAGAAAGGCTCGCGAGCTTGGGCCAACCTGCAAGGCGTTGCGGAGCCGGAGCGTGCGAAAACCTTTCCGTCTCTCGAAGAAAAAATGCCGGAAGCCTGTCGCGAACTGCTGGGCATCACCGACCGTCTTGAAGCGCATTATCGCGACATGATGGACATCGAGTTCACGATTCAGGACGGTAAATTGTGGATGCTGCAGTGCCGCGTCGGGAAGCGGACCGGCTTCGCGGCGATTCGTATGGCCGTGGAAATGGTGCAGGAAAAACTGATCAACAAAGAAGAAGCGATTCTGCGTGTAGACCCGTTAATGCTCAATCAGCTTCTGCGCCCGGTGTTTGATCCGGCGGCGCTGCGGGGAGCGAAAGCCGTTGCGCGCGGATTGAACGCGGGACCCGGTGCGGCGGCCGGACGCGTGGTTTTCCATGCGATGGACGCCGAAGAGTGGGCGCAGAAGGGTGAAAAAGTGGTCTTGGTTCGCATCGAAACGTCGCCGGAGGACATTCGCGGGATGAATGCCGCGCAGGGAATTCTGACGCAGCGCGGTGGAATGACGTCTCACGCGGCGCTCGTGGCCCGGCAAATGGGCAAAGTATGCGTCGTTGGCTGTGAAGCGCTCGATATTGATTATTCCAAGGAAGAGATGAATGTCGCGGGACGTGTGATTCGCCGTGGGGATTGGATTTCTCTCAATGGTTCCACCGGTGAGATCTACGCGGAACGCATTCCTACCAAGCCTTCCGAAGTTTTGCAGGTTCTCTTGGACAAAACGCTATCGCCGGACCAAGCCGAAAGCTACCAGCTCTACAAGCACTTGTTGGGCTGGGCGGATGAATTCCGCACGCTGAAAGTCCGTACCAATGCCGATCAGCCCGATCAGGCGGCAAATGCCGTGGCTTTCGGCGCGGAAGGCATTGGTTTGTGCCGTACGGAGCATATGTTCTTCGAAGGTGATCGCATTGACAACGTTCGTGAGATGATCTTGGCTGATCACGTAGCGGATCGCAAGAAAGCGCTGGCCAAGCTTCTGCCGATGCAGACCAGCGATTTTGCGGGTATTTTCCGCGAGATGAACGGTCGTCCCGTCACCGTCCGGCTGCTCGATCCGCCTCTGCACGAGTTTTTACCCCATGGTCCGAAAGCGACCGAGGAATTAGCGGAAAAGATCGGCATGACGTATGAGCGCGTACACGCAAAAGTCGCGTCGCTCCATGAAGCGAATCCTATGCTTGGTCATCGCGGCTGCCGTTTGGGAATTGTCTTTCCGGAAATCACGGAAATGCAGGCACGCGCGATTTTCACCGCCGCCGCATCCGTCATGAAGCAGGGAATTCAGGTTCATCCGGAGGTCATGATCCCGCTGGTGATGACGCTCGAAGAGTTCCATGCCCAAGCGGAAATTATTCATCGCGTGGCCGATGAAGTCATGAAGGAAACCGGGCAGAAAATTGAATATCTAACCGGCACGATGATTGAACTCCCGCGTGCAGCGCTGATGGCGGATGAAATCGCCAAAGAAGCCGAGTTCTTCAGCTTCGGCACGAACGATCTCACACAGACCACCATGGGTCTGTCCCGTGATGATTCCGGCAAATTCCTGCCGTATTATGTTGCTGCGAAGATATTGCTTGATGATCCTTTCGAAACTCTTGATGTTGCGGGAGTCGGTCAATTAGTGCGCATGGCAACGGAACGCGGTCGCAAGCAGCGGCCCAAACTCAAAGTGGGTATTTGCGGCGAGCACGGCGGCGAACCGCAATCCGTACACTTCTTCCATGATACGGGTTTGGACTATGTCTCCTGCAGCCCCTTCCGCGTTCCCGTTGCGCGGCTGGCGGCGGCTCAGGCGGCTATTCGATCCCGCAATAAGAAATCGTGAACGATTCAATTGCCTCGAAAGCGGTGAATGAATTCCGAACACCGGCAGAGCCCGGCCAGGCGCAAACGCGTGTGCTGGGCTCGCGCTTTTTAGGGCGGGCTTTGCCCGTGTCATCCGAGGAAAATGTTATCCCGCTGCTGGAAGCGGAAAAACGCCGTTATCACGACGCCACGCATTGGTGTTTCGCTTTTTCTGTGTGCGTCGGGAGCGGAAAGTTGGAAAAATCCAGTGATGCCGGCGAACCGCGCGGGACGGCTGGTCTGCCGATTCTGCGCGAAATTCAAAAACGCGAAATCACGGATTGTCTGGTCATCGTTACTCGCTATTTCGGAGGAACGAAGCTGGGGCGGGGAAATCTTGCTCGCGCCTATGGCGAATGCGCGGCGCTTACTTTGGACGCTACGCCGATTATGACCCGGAAAATATTGGCGGTTCTTCGTCTGGAATGCTCTTTTGACGATCAGAATACGGTTTACGCCGTGGCGCACCGTTTTCAAGCTCGGGTGGATCCGGTGCTTGCCGCTGATCATGCCGGTTTCACGCTGCTTTTTTCGCCCGAGTTGGAAAACAGTCTCATTTCTGTCCTCATCGAGGAAAGCCGCGGACGAATTCGCGTGATTAAGAACGAGACATGAGCACCTTTACGTTACTGATGATGGTCTTCATTCTGGGAATTTATTTTTCAGCGATGGAGACGGCCTATACGTCGTTCGACCGGATTCTTACGGTGAGCTGGCTTCGTTCCCGCCGTTTCGGAGCGCACATCGTGGAAATTCTCAGCTCCAAACCTGAGCGGTTTCTGAGCACTACGCTGATCGGCAATAATATCTGCAATGTCGCGTACTCTTCTCTGTTGGTGTTGCTGGCAGACGCGGCGGGAATTCACCAAATCTGGTTGGTGACGGTTTCTCCGATTATCGTCCTCATCTTCTCTGAAATTATGCCCAAGATGATGGGCTACTACTTGGCGAATCGCATCGTTCGTTATTTTTCTTTTCCACTCCTCATTATCTACTATCTGTTGTTGCCGTTGCGTCTTTTATTGCTGCCGTTAATCCGCGTGCTTGCCCGAAAGGATGTCGCGGCCGGAGAACTGCTGAGCGGTGATTCGTTTCAAATCCGCAAGGAGCTGGATCAGGTATTGGTGGGAGCGGAGGATGAAGGGGCGGCGACGCCGGAAGAGGGAGAGATTTTAAGCCGCTATTTGGATGCGCGCGATTTAAAGGTGCGGCAGATCATGACTCCGCGCACGCAAATGGTGGCGGTTCCCGTAGACATGACACCGGCTCAGGTTCGTGATGTCTTCCGCAAATGCCGCCATAATATTCTGCCGGTTTTTCAAGGTGATGTAGACCACGTAATAGGCTACGTCAGCGCTCGAGATTTCCTTTTTCAGCACCACTCGGTTCGCGACGTCTTGCAGCCGATGCATGCCGTTCCGGAATCGAAGAAAATCTCCGATTTGCTGCAGGAATTCAAAACCGAACGTCGTCAAGTGGCTTTGGTTATAGATGAATATGGCGGAACCGACGGTTTGGTCACGCTTAAGGACATTTTTGAGGAATTAGTTGGACCGGTAGCGGAACGTTGGGATCCTGCCGCACCGGTGATAAAACAGGTTGCTCCCGGAAAATTCTTGGTCAGCGGATCGGCGTTTCTCGAGGACATCCATGATGTGACCGGTTGGCAGGCGAAAGAGGGAGACTATAACACACTTTCCGGATTTCTATCAGAGTATCTTGGCCGGATTGCCGAGCTTGGTGAAGACATTAATATTGATACATTACGATTAGAATCATCCGTCGGTCTCCGCGGATGGTAGAAGGTTGCCTGCTTAAAAAGCCGGTTCAGCCCGAACCAGTCGCATGACGGCTTGACAATGTCTGATTGGTTTCGTAACTTATTATGCTATTGCGGGGTGGAGCAGTCTGGTAGCTCGTTGGGCTCATAACCCAAAGGTCGTAGGTTCGAATCCTACCCCCGCTACAAAGAAAGCCTGCGTGAATTTCACGCAGGCTTTCTGTCTCTATGAATATATCGCAGACTGTGCGTCAGTTGCACAATTCCAAAAGGCGAAGTTTATGGCCGCTTGGCGAATCGGTCAGTGTTTTCTTCAATCTTCTCGCGGCGGATCGCCCACACTTGTATTAAATCCATATTGGTTGCCGAATCCGTAAAAAGGAAGCGCGGGCAAGTCGGACTCTGCCGGGCAATCACAGTTTTCGCTTGTGGATATTGATTATTCGGATCCATGCGCCGAATCTCGTACCAGTCAGCTTCGGTATCGGGTATCCATTCAATTTGCGGAAGCCCGAACACCATATTCCGGTTAAAGGGGATTTGTTCTCCGCCTCGTGATCCGCCGCCTGCATTTCCCGGGAAAGTACACAAATAGGTATGTGCCGGAGCTTCCGCCGGCGCCGTTGTGGTCCGTCCCCGATGATCGGTGACTGACATGTGATACTCTACGGCGGTTACTCCGATATTGATCGAGTGGATTACAGCGGAGTATTGGTCCGTTCCCACTCGATTCATCGTCAGGGTAGTCCATACTCCGTTCGGCAGGAGCCGGTAGCGCAGCGTCGGCGTGGACACGGAGGGCGGTTGTGAAGTATAAAACGTATCGCTCCACATTTCGGCCGTAATGACGAGGCTGTCTGGTCTTCCCGTGACCGGTACAGGATTATGAATGATATACGGCCCAATATTCCAGCTTAGATCTCCCAAGCCTCGAATTTTCCATGAAAGCTCATCGTCACAATCTCCCGGCCACATGAAGAATATTGTCCCGCCGCACGATGGATTGCGCAATGCCGCCTGCACGGCGTTTACGAAGCGCGAGAACGGATCCCAGAGCATCACTGAGACAACGGAAGGGTGTCTGTTGATTGTAAAGTAGACAATGGAAGAATCCAGACTCCTTGTGTATTCGTCCATAGCCATGATTTCCATCGGTTCGGGAAGCTCGTGCAAGGCTCCGATATTCCAAGGAGAATAGGTGACCGGCATGGCGCGAGGATCATTGACGAAAATATCAAAGGCATCACCGTAAATTCGAACCGGAGCGCCGGGCCGTCGCGCTTGAATGATCTGATACATTTGGCGGCAATACCTGCCGACAAGCTGTGCGGGGGTAAGATTGCTCTGCACGCAAGCCTGATCGTAACCTGCATAGGATACTTCATTGATATGAATTTTGAACCCATCCGGGTGGATCAGTGAATCTACATGGCGAATACGTTCCTGATATTCTAAAAGAGGTTCGAGCCTGCTGAAACATACAGTATTGCGACCCCCTTGATAGTTGACGGCACAGGACCAGTTTACAATGACGGTGTCTCCGACTCCGATTCGGCCGCCCAGAATCCTATCAATACGGGGTTGCCGTATATATTGCTGATAAATCGTGCTGTAGGTTTCGACCACGCGGTAATCATAGCCCTCCGTCAACAACATTCGATCTCTATTTGTATACACGTTCAAGGGCGTATCATCGCGCCTCATCATGTCCTGCAATTCTGCAGTTTCTATCGTGATGTCATCCAGCCAAATCGTACCTGCGGTAGGACTTTTGGGACCGACGAGCAGAAGGACTTGATTGGCGTTAAACGAGCAGAATGTGAACTCGACTAATGACCAGTCGCGTGTACTCGGAGTATTGAACACTAATAGGCGGTTATCGTAGCGATTAAAAGGAGAAGTCGGACCCAATAAGTCACATCGCAATTGACCTGTGTATCCGGATGTTTTATACCAGAACCGGATTTTTAATAAGTGGTTTGAACCGATAGGGAACTGCTGGCGCAACGCGACGTCTGTTGTCGTAGAAGATGTAAAACCGGCAAACTTACCCGAGCTGCTTCCGGAATGTGACGTACTCTGGTCGCGGCTGACATAGCGGAATAAATCGTCACGAAACATACTCCAAGATGTCGGCCGATCATTTGACCAACTTTCCAAATTGCCGTTCGGTACGGCGATGTCGTATCCGTTAAAAACCGGAACGAATGCTGTGTCCGTAACTCGCATCAACATTTCATTGATGGGAACGCCTTCCTGCCAAAATTTTTGGGTGACGTTTTTGCCGGTCTGTTCCACGGAGACGCTCAACGCCATGCCGAGATTTTTCACTTTCGATGCGTAAGTAATGGAGCGGCTTAAATTGTCCGAGCCGGCCGTCCACAGCCCTGCATCGGAATGGTTCCACTCGATTTCATTCATTCTTGCCGAATAGGATAAATCGGTTACCAGATTCGCCCAGTCGGTTTGGTAGGGGAGACGTAAAGCAGTATTGACTGTCGCGACGCGTTTTGTAAAATCCGGCCAATCGCGGATGAAAGCTCTGTCTACGAAAATCTGTCCCATCATCTCATGCATTAATTGGGCAAGGGACATTAGACCCCATCGTAGTGAGCGTTCTTCTCCTCCCCCAAGAAGTATTCGGTCTTCCTGAACGATAAGCTGGTATTCTTCGGGATGAGATGTTGTGCCGAATCCGGATTGTCCCGATGATTGAAGAGCGTTTGCGAGTGCCGGAAAACGCGATAGCGTTCCAAGCCATATGGAGGGACTGTGATCGTTATACTCTGACCACCCGATCACCGGAACCGTATATCCGATACGCTGTTGGATCAACCGGAGCGCTTCGTCTCGAATCAATTCTTCCGCAGGAGTCAGATCGTCGGGGATGATCAGATACGGTGTGCCGCTGAAACGAATCGGCTCCAACGACAATAGCCCCATCTGTTGGGGACGGGGATGAATGTCGCGAAGCCCTGCTTCCACCGGATTTGTACCGATGATTATACAGAGCCAAATTAATAAATAGAGTGCCCTCTTGCCCAGCATAGCCACACTGTCCTCATCAGTACTCCGGCGCCTCCTCGTGAAGCGCCGGAGTAACCCTTTCTTATACTGTCACAGCTTGAACATCGTCGCTCGAATCAAGTACTATCAAATCATGTGCCACAGATCAAGTCTTCTTCTCGATATGAATGTCAAGAAAATTCGATTTTCTAACTGTAGAAAATAGTCAAGTTTTGGTCTTTTAAGGCGATCTGCAAGCGGCTATGCACTGTGTTGCGGCTAAATGAAACGAAAACGTGTTGCAGCCATACTTCATGCATGTTTGTTTTTCAAGTCATTAAGTCTTGCAGCTATGATGGAGATACCGATTAATAAGGTGATAAAATGAGCAATACTTGTTTAAAAGATATATTATGAAATTTATAGAGATAATATTGATTAATAATGTGTATATCATAGAAAATAACGCAAATATAAGATATAATCATAACAATGTATTACTATGTTGGATTACTCCTGCATGTAAGTTGACTGGTGTTCCGTTTGGTCCTTGATTCTTTCTCTGTAACCTCTTACATTAGCTGTCAAGCATCTCACAATTCATTGGAGGGAGACATGAAACGTCTGGTGTTATTGCTTGTTTGCTGCATCGGGCTTGCATTGCCTTTGTGGGCAGGAACATATCCGCTGGGAATCGGTGCGTATTCGGGCTATGATTTTCCCGTGATTCAAGATGATGTTGGTGCCGGGATGATGTGGGGTGTGGGTGTACGTGGCAATATCTGGCATTTCCTTCATGGACAGATCATTGTTCGCGGGACATCTCAGGGCGATAAGGACGAGGAGCTCGAATTCGGTAACAATCAAACCGAGACGATCACTTTCAAGGGCGGGACATTGACTGGTTTCGGTTTGAATTTATTGTTTGCGAAACAGGAACTAGGTAACGTATGGCCTTATGCCCTTATTGGGTTTTCCTCCAACTCCATGGGATTCGGAGACAGCTTCAAAGAGGACGAGTCCTATATGGGGTGGTCAGTTGGCGGCGGATTGGGAATAAACCTTTACCAGAAGAAAATCTATCTGGATGCCAATACGTCTCTGCTGGTGATGCCGTTCCATGACAACAACGCGTCCCGCAAGAATTGGCAGACCTTAGTTGGTTTACAGTATTTCATTCCCATTCGCACGAAGTAGCCGAAGGAGACCACCATGAAATATATCAAATTCATCGTATGCGCGGTCGCGGCTTTGGCAATGTGCGGCTGCGGATTGGTGTCAGGAACGCTTTTCGTATCGCAGGATATTGAGGGTAGTTTCCGTTCGAGCAGTCCAAGCCAGATCGGTGAAGATCACAACCCGGGGACTTTGGATTCGTTTGGCAGCGTCCGGGTTTACCTTAAAGACAATGAGGATTGGAAAAAAATAGACATTGAAGGCCTTGAAGATATCTGTGTTCGCGTGACAGTGACTAATTATCGCAGCGAACCTATGTCGGGCGAAATATGGGTTACTACCGGCGACACGCAGTATCAGTCAATTGCCGAAGTTCAAGAGCACGGCTTCCGGGTTTTCTCCGGCTTGGCGCTCCTAGCGAATGGACAAAGGACTTTCACTTGTGCCGAGACAATCGAGGATTTCGAGAATCTTGACCGGTTGACGGATGCAGTTCGGGAAGGTGTTTTCAGAGTATGGGGACGTGGTGACCAAGCTACCTATGACATCGGTTACGATGCGATTTATCTTGGTATGCATGTTACCGGAAGTCTGTGATTTCTGCTTCTTTGAGACTTCTTATATTCGGACACGCTCGGCTATCGCCGAGCGTGTCCGTTTCAGTCACGACTTCAAGCGAACTGCTCGGATTCTGTTCGGAAACCGCTGATACGCCGGAAGTTTATAGCTTGACAAAATATTAAAAAAGACGTAAATTTAATATTCTATTAAGCACCCATAGCTCAATGGTAGAGCAACTGACTCTTAATCAGTGGGTTCAAGGTTCAAGTCCTTGTGGGTGCACGGAAAAGCCTGTAAGTTAATCACTTACAGGCTTTTTATTGTTCTTAGGGTCGGATGTCTTTGCCAGACGCCGAATACATGGCAAAAGGGAATAAAACGATCCCTTCTTATCCATTATTTTATGAAAGGTCAGTAATTGCTGCGACGAGGAGGGCGTTCACCTTTCGGTCGGGCTTCATTAACCTGCATTCGGCGACCCTGCATTTCCGTTTCATTCAAGGCAGCAATCGCGTTTCGCGCTTCCGTCTCGTTGGGCATCTCGACAAAACCAAAACCGCGAGCGCGGCCCGTCATGTGATCCATCGCTAAATTAGCGGTATCTACTTTACCGTGTGCTTCGAATATGCTTCTCAGCTCGTCTTCAGTAATGTTGTAGGACAGATTGCCGACGTAGATGTTTACCATGATTCGATCCTTTCCGGACTACGGGGACGGTGCCCTGATTTTGTCATCTGATTGCGTTTCGACAGACCGAAAAGGGCGTGAATATCGGACTTTCCGTGACACCGGTCTGCGAAAAACTCCGATGTTGTCTATCTGGGATTCTGATCGTCAGAGGGTCGAGAAAGATAAGCTTGCTCTGCTTGGTTATATTCTGTCATTAAGGTCTGCATTAGATTCTTGACCGAGATAATTTCATGGGTGCGATAGGCATTCGCGCCCGCAAAGGGGAAGCCGTGTTTCAGGTTTCCCTTTTGTGCATTGACCAAGGCAAAAGCAATACAATACGGGCTGTTTTTATAATCGCATGTGATGATGCAATGATAGGGGCACTGGAAGGGATGCTTTTCGCCATTGTTGATGGCATCAATGAAAGGATTGCGAATCGCGCGGCCCGGCATTCCCACCGGACTCTGAATGATGACGATGTCTTCTTCCTTCGAATCGAGATAGGCTTGCTTAAATTCCAGAGAAGCGTCACATTCGTGCGTGGTTACAAATCGGGTCCCCATCTGTCCGCCGGCGGCTCCCATCTGTATAAACTTAAAAAGGTCGGCGCCGGTATAAATGCCGCCGGCGGCGATGACCGGTATGGTCTTGCCGCTTGCTTCAGTAAAAGGCCGAACTGCATTAATAACGTCCGGGACCAGCTTTTCCAACGCAAAAGCAGGATCGAAAATCTGTTCTCGCTTGAAGCCAAGATGTCCGCCCGCCCGCGGTCCTTCCACAACAATGGCATCAGGCATGTAATGAAAGTGTTCAGTCCAACGTTTGCAGAGCAGCGCCGCTGCGCGGCCGGAGGACACGATAGGAACAAGCTTAGTGACCGAGTCCTTTGTAAGAAAACCCGGTAGATTCAGAGGCAAACCCGCGCCGGAGAAAATAATATCAATTTTTTCTTCGATAGCCGCACGCACCATATCGGCAAAATTGGTGAGAGCTACCATGATATTTACGCCGAGAATCCCGGTTGTAGCCGCGCGAGCTTTCCGAATTTCTCTCCGCAGCGCGCGCAGATTCGCCGCCGGAAAATCGGAGAAGAAATCCGATTCCATCATGCCGATGCCGGCAGTGGCGATTACTCCGATTCCGCCTTCATTTGCCACGGCGGACGATAGGCCGGACAGAGATATGCCTACGCCCATTCCACCTTGAATGATCGGAATTTTCGCCGCGAGATTGCCAATATACAAAGGGGTCAGTTTGCGTACCCTCTCAAAAGCATCGCTGAATATCACACAACGCAACAGATATTATAAACGAATGTCCCGCGTCCAATCATGGAATCCTATACGTTAACAGACGCGAACAACTTGGAATAGAAATGGTCCAACACGAATTCATCTCAATAATTGATCGGAATTTCCCTGCCGTAATTAGGGCAGGTTGTTTTTTTTGTCGGCATCATGGCATGACAGTGAGGACATGGCCGCTTGGAGGCGGAAACTTTGGAAATGATAATCACCAGCAGCACAACAACGATAAAAGCCGCCATGAAACCAATCAAGCTTGCACCTAAAAGCTGCCTCCTAATACCGCAAGGGGAACGTGCGGCATTCTATCCGAAAAGGCGCCGAGTGTCCAAAGCGTGATCATGTCCGGTTATCTCTTGAATCGCGCGATGATGAGCTTTTTCAGATCCCCGTTCTTGAATTCCGGTTCCGGCCGCACGCCCGTGAGGTCAATTTTCGCTTCCAGAATCGCATCCAGTGCGGCGCGTATAATCTCCGCTCGCATGACGGACGCTCCGGTGCGGCGTTTAATTGCCGCGCGAATTTCGTCTAACGCAGCGATTTGGCGGTCAAAGAGAGGAACGGTTGCCTTCGTGTATTTCTCCGGTCCGTTCATTCGTCCCGGTCGCGGTTGGGCTGGTTTCTCTTTCTTACTCCGCGATCCTGAAGCACTTTTAGCCTCTTTGCCGACAATCCGACTTTCCATGTTTCAAATTTTCCAGTTTTCCGCATTACATCATGACGTTAGACCGTCTTGAATTCTTTACGTCAAGAATATAATTATATTTTAATCGCAATCCTAAGTCTATCTGGCTTAAACGAAGCTGGAAAATTGCCGAGCATGCAATTCCTCCGTTGCCAAAAACAACATTTCAAATAGGTTACCCGACTATTTCGGCAACTGTTCAATTGGCAGATGAGAGGCGCCCGCCCGCATTTACACTAATAATTCGGATCCTTAAAAGTCCGCATCGGCGGTCGGCAGTACTACTGATTCATCCACAGATCACAATTGCGAGCCGGCGCAAATATGTCAATGCCTACGGCGAGTTCAGTGCCGGCGTGTTCAATACAATGCGCTTCGTTCGGTGCAAAATACACTGAATCTCCCGGCCCAAGAATGCAATCCGTTCCGTCCGCACCCGTGACTTTCATCTGGCCGTGAATGATGACGGAAACCTGTTCCGACGGATGGTGATGCTGTATCGAGGCATGACCGGCTGATCTATAGAAATAGCCTATCGAGAAGTTCTTGGCCCGCGCGAGTCCAAGCCGTGTCCATCCCGGCTTCGGTAGGCGGGGATCCGCTTCTGTGAAACTGACGACTTTCATTTTACACCTTGTATAACATTCATAAATGGGGAAGGCGATTTACCGGACTGTCTCGGATTTGCAACGCTTGCGCGCAATAGAAAACGAGCGAACCTACTTGCGTTTAGCAAAGGATTCGCTCGTCGAAAACAACGAACCCAATTTGTTCATTGTCATGGATTCGCATAATAAGTTAAAAGTTCGAGGTGAAACCGCCTGCCAAGTGTAAGCCGCACATAATATACACAAATCCAATCGCGAAAGCAACATCGGTTCTGACAAGAAAGCGGGTTAGCGGGTTAAGGATGTAAATGCGAGTCCTATGGATTGCGGCCACACCTTTCCTGCGCTTAGGATTTTCGTCATGGATTCTGTTAAGGGCGTGAGCGGCCATAATACGGGTAGCTTTTAAAAGGAATTGCACAGGTGTATAATTGGAACGAATTGACTTTGGGTTGTGAACTCACCATTAGAGCCTGTTTGCCTAAAGAATGAAGCAATTACTCCCCAGATTAAGCATATTATCATACACCTTGAATAGTCAATGTATTTCACTGAACTAATTATATATACAAGGAATTCACATGCAGAGGTTATTGACTCTTTAGAAGTAACCTGCTAAGTTATAAGTTGTGAATATAATCCTAACATCACCATCCGTTCCGGATGCCACGCTTGACAGGTCTCGCGTTTTACGGGCCGGAATCTACTGCCCCTGCCGTTCGTCTAATAGGTGGAAGCGGGAAAACCGCAGTTTGACGATCTGCTTCCGCTTCGGATTTGTGCACTTCGTAAGGATATGGTCCGCTCTTGTCGAACGCTCAACCGATTTTGCTGCCGCAAATAGCCCCTGTGCCGGGGATAAACCAAAAACGTGATCGAAATCCACTATCCGGCAGCATGAAAACCGCAGTATCCGATACCGAACTCATCCGGCAAGTATTAGCGGGAGACGAAAATGCGTTTCGTCAGATCGTCGAGCGTTATTCGAATCGGATAGCGGCCATTGTCACGGGCATGCTGGGACGGGGACAGGACGCCGACGATGTAGGACAAGAAACATTTATTCGCTTGTATCAATCGCTCCCGAAGATTCGCGGTGAATCGTCTTTGGGAACCTATTTGACGCGAATCGCCATTAACCTGTGCGTGGATGCCATCCGCAAAAAATGGAGATGGCGTTATTGGTTCTGGATGGAGGATAGCGAAGAGATTCTTCCGCCGGAACTCACGATTGAAAACGGAGCCGCAATCGAAAGCGGCGAACGCAAGGAAATTGTTCATCGAGCCTTGCAGGCTCTGGACCCCAAACACCGGGCGGTGGTTGTTCTTCGTATGATCGAGGGCTACTCCACGAAGGAAACGGCGGAGTTTCTCCACATTCCGATGGGTACGGTGCTATCGCGATTATCGCGCGCCCAGGAACGGCTTCGTGTGATGTTGAAGCCGTGGGTCGAGGAATAACCAAAGCGACAGAGATGCGCGAAAATTGCCCGGCGTATTTACACGAGGCTTGGAGGATTCTATGAAACACGAAGAAATGCCGAACAAGCGGCTTTGCGAATTCCTGAAATCCAATGTGGATTCGTTTGATCCGTATTTCTCGACTCGCGTTATGGCGCGTGTACGGACCGCCGCCGCCGATCAAGAGGCCTGGATCACGAATCTATGGAAAACCTTCCGTCGCGTGGCCGTAACAGCCGCCCTCGCTGCTTGTATCCTTGTCGCGCATAACATTTCAACACAGTGGCAGTATCGCTCGGACAGCAATGCCATGGAAATGATTCTCGGCATTCCACCGGCGACTTTCGCAACGACCATTCAATATGTAGGACTTTGGCTGTGAATTCTAAGTCGAAAACGTTTCTTGTTATTCTCGGTACGCTGATCATCGGGATGCTTCTCGGCGGGTTGGGGTATTCCGTTGTTCTGCGCTTGAGAATGAACCGGCTTCATGCGATGTTGGGACCGGATATGTTTTCCGAACGGCTTCTCCATGCGGCGCAGCCGCTCAGTAATGCGGAATTCGAGTCGGCGAAGAAAATCATCAGCGAGACCGGAAAACAGATCCATGCAACCATCGAAACCAGCCGCAGTCAGATGGATTTAGTCGTAGATTCGATGGTGGTTCGTTTGGACTCGGTTCTGAACGATCAACAGATGATGCGTTTGCGCAGGGAAATCGGGACGCTTCGTTCCGGCCCGCCGCCTCGTCCTGGAGGCCCGCCTCGCGGACCAGGCCGTCAACCGTTTGGACGCGGAAATCCTCCTCCTCCACCGGAAGATCGAGGCGCACCCCACCAACCCGGAAATCCGCCGCCAGAGTACCCGCCTCCGGATCCTCAGCGGCCGTCTCCATAGTTGCTGCGAGTGCAACCTTAGGGCGATTCCTCATTGGAATCGCCTTTTTGTGTAAAAGAGTTCGCGGAATATTCGATCAGGGTTTCGCGTCTAATAAGTGAAAGGCGAATTAATCAAACGAATTTCTCTGGAGGTTTTTATTATGTTCAGATTCCGGTTGAACATTGCGGGATTGGTATGGGTTCTCGTCGTGATGAGTAGTCTTGCCGTTGCGGCGGAGAATACGACGACGGAGTATCCACCGCCCAGACCGAGTGGTCCTCCGCCTTTTTGCCCTGAATGGATACAAGGGCATTTCGCGGAGTTGGATCTGAATCAGGACGGGGCGTTGAATGCAGAGGAGCTGGCAACGGCTGCGGACCAAGCAGAACGGCCTCCGCGTCCCGACTTTTTCTCGCGACTCGATATAAATGGAGATGGCGGAATTCAATCGTCGGAGCTGAGAGCAATAGAGGAAGAGCGAGTCGCCCGGATACAGGAATTTTTCCGTTCTATGGATAAAAACAGCGACGGATATCTGAATCTCGAGGAGTTTCAGGCCGCCAAGCCAGGCTCAATGCGGCCGCCGCATCGGAAATCAGGATTAAGAAAGAATGGCACTGACGAGAAGGATCGTCCGTTGCATCGAAGAATAGCTTCACCGGCGGATAGAAATATGCCGCCGGAACCGCCCGACAGATTTCGCGGCGAGCAGGATTCGCCCCTGCGACCACTGCCAGCCGGTGAAAAACCGACGCCCGCGGAGATTCAGGCGCATTTCGAACGGAGGCATCAAGAGATGTTCGAACGGCTCGATGAAAACGAAGATGGACGATTGCAGCTTGACGAACTGAAGCACATGCCCCCCGCCGGACCGCCTCCTCCGCCTGCGGGAAGTTCTGATTTCCGAGGAGAATCGGATAGCATTATGGATGACGGTATAAGTCTTTCGACAGCCGGAAGTGCGCAAACGGCGCAGCCTGTGGAGTTTCGCCTCGAGCAGAATTATCCGAATCCATTCAATGCCACGACAACAATTGAGTATGATATTCCGGTTTCGTGTCCCGTCGTTCTTACGGTGTACAATTTGTCTGGTGAAGCCGTGAAGACTCTGGTGAATGAAAACCAGTCCGCCAATCATTATCAGGTCGGTCTTAATCTGTCTGATGAAACGTCGGGGCAATACTTCTATCGTCTTCAGGCGGGAGCATTCTCGGATGTCCGGAAAATGGTATACGTGAAATAGCTCATTTCGATTTCAAAGACCTCATGGTGCAGAAAAGAGGAGGATGATTTGGTTGTCCGAAACCGGCGCCGGGTAGCGCAACGTGTACGCGGCTAAACAATCGTGAATTCAGAGCGGGACGGACATTAGGTGATTTTCTTGATGAACCTTACAGCGTCTCCGATGTTGGATTTGCTTTTAACGTTGCGTTTCCTCGGTGCCGGTTTCGGCCTCCCGCTGAAGCCGGATATAATTCGGGAAGATACACTCCAGTTGCTATCGTTCAGTCAAGCATCCGGTGGCCTTTTTCCGGTTCTGCAATTACTATCGGGGCGGCTGTCGGCAGACGGTTCATGGTGGCGGCATAGCATCTGCCGCGAGACCCGTTCGGGTCCGCGGATGCCCCGCCGGACTTCCATACAAGAGTATCTGTTTCGCGTATCCGGCTGAAAACCAAGCCCCGACAACAGCGATGTTGTCGGGGCTAACTATATTAGACTTTGGTTCCAATGGAATAAAGCCACTCATCAAAACGTCTTAAAATAAAGGGGGAAAGGCGGATTTTTTTATAGGGGTGCGCACGAGGTGCGCGTAAGTGTTACGGATGGTTACAAACCTTCGCCGTAAAATAGGGCTAACCGGATGTTTTCATGATATAAGTAGACAAGGATTGGTATTTGCTATTATGAAATTTCTTCTGTATTTGTAATGCGATACCATTATAACCCTCTAAGAAAGGCAGTCTATTTTGAGTATTATTTCGGATTCCATCAACCTTGAAAGCAATCGAGCTGAAGAGGCTTGATTTCATAGAACGGTTTTCGCAACACAACGGTCACGCAGTATAGTGGTGAAGGAGCAGATAATGAACATGTTTCGACGACAGATGAAAATTGCGGGCATTTTGGCAAGCATTCTATTGATCCTGAGCGCCGCTTCGGCGCAGCCGGCAATAACTCAGAGTGTCATCCCGCAGTATATTCAGGGTCGAAATGGCACGAACTCGCAAAGAATTCCCTGTGCCTACTGGGTCAGCATCTCCGGCCTCACTGCCAATGCCACTTATCGTTACTTTAATCAGGTCGTACGTTCATCCGACTCGCAAACGTCAAGCGGTGCGGGTAATGTGATTTTTGCGAATAGCGGCGGTTTTACACGCACCTCGTCTCCCAGCCTCTCTTCTGCGGGAAACTACGGAGAATTCACTGCCGATGCCTCCGGTATCTGGAGCGGATGGATGATTACCGAACCGACCGGCAATGCGCGCTTTGTGCCGGGCGCCTTTATCTTTTTCCGAATCATGCTAAATGATGGGGCAGGGGGGACATCGGTTGCGACTCGCCTCACTGCAGCCGATTCCGTACGGGTCTTGATGCCGGGCACGACCGCAACGGACAGTACCGGTACAGGCATTCGTGGAAACACTTTGGCTGCTCCGCGTGATTTCGTTCTTCTTCACGACAACATCGCCGGTTCCGGCAGACCTGTAGCGGCCACACTTATCGAAAGCGACGGCAGTGACAATTCCGCGGCCAACAACTACATTGCTTTTTATGCCGATAATGTGAATCTGTCTGACGGTGCATTCGGAGCGATTCTGCCTAATCTGAACGACAACGGAGTTCGGCGTGTTGAGCGGCGTTCGCTAAGCGGAAACGTCCTTGCGTTCAATCAGAATGTCAGCGGGATCTGGCCCAGCGGCGCAAATACTGTCAATCCGACAGGCGGTGAAACGCCGGTAGTACTTACGATTGACGATGTTCCCCTGAATTCGAGTGAAAACTCGCCGCCGTCCATCTCGCAAGTGACTCGTATCCCTCTCGCACCGGCTGCCAATGCTTCGGTTACGGTTGTCGCGTATATCACGGACAGCGACGGTACGGTTTTCTCTGCAATACTTGTCTATAATGCGGGTGCGGGCGATCAATCGTTGTCTATGCATGACGATGGATTCCACGACGATAGCGCTGCGGGGGATCATTGGTTTGCGGCTCAAGTGCCCGGACAACCCACTTTAACCGGCGTCTTGTATTATCTCGAAGCAGTGGACAACTCCGGAGCCTCTGTTCGCTCTCCGATTGATGCTCCCACTCATGTATTGAGTTATCTGGTGGATCGGCCGCAGCCTGTGCTGCGGATCAATGAGTTCATGGCGCAGAACACGGCCACAATTCAAGATCCGACCGGTGAATGGGCGGATTGGATTGAGGTGTTCAATGCCGGTAGTGCCGAAGTGAACATGGGAGGCATCGCGCTCACCGACAATTTCTCCGATATGCGTAAATGGACGTTTCCCGATACGACTGTTCCGCCCGGCGGTGTGCTTCTTGTATGGTGCGATGAAGATGACGGAGATCCGGGACTGCACGCAAGTTTCAAGCTTTCCACAGGCGGGGAACGGATCGCTCTTTCGGATCTGGAGGAGTACGGCGGGACGATTCTGGACAGCTTGACGTTTGGAACTCAGTCTTCTGATGTCTCATACGCCCGGATCTGCGACGGCGGACCTGCTTGGGATTTCGATTCCACGCCGACGCCGGATGCGCACAACGGAATTTGTGTTCCTCTCACATTGACGGTCTGGGTCAATTCCGATGATGTGAGCCTTCATTGGCAGCCCAGTCCGGGTGCGGTTCGATATGATGTATATCGTTTTTCAAACGCGGATGATCCTATGGCATTCGGCTCCTTAATCACAACCGCAACAGACACCATGGTAACGTTGATCGGTGAAGCAGGTCTGTATACCAGAGCATTCTATTCGGTCAATGCCGTGATTGAATAGCAGTGTTGAAAAACGCTCCTTGAATCAATGGATGGTTCTGTAATCTCTCATTTCCGTACAAACTCGGAAGGATGCAATGCCCCGTTTCCGACCTGCCTCCTGCACATGGGCCCTGTGGCTGTGGTTTATTGTCTCCTCTGCTTTCATGCGCGCACAAGCGGAGCCGTATAACGGCTACACGCTTTTTTCTCCGAATAACTCCCGGAATACGTATTTAGTGAATATGAGTAATACAGTGGTTCATTCATGGAACCACACCAGAAATGGCGGCTACTCGTCTTACCTCTTGGCGGACGGTCATGCTTTACGAACGGCTCAGGTGAATAATGCGACGTTTAATGCGGGAGGGGCGCAAGGAGCAGTTCAGGAAGCGGATTGGAACGGCGCTCTGGTTTGGGAATTCACGTACAGCAATAATCAGCATCATGCACATCATGATATCGAGCCGATGCCGAACGGCAATCTGCTGATCATTGCCTGGGAGTTAAAGACGGCGGCGCAAGCGCGGCAGGCGGGATACAGCCGCAATGTCGCTTTATGGCCGGATCACATTATCGAAGTCGAGCCGGCCGGCACAAACGGCGGAACGATCATTTGGGAATGGCATGCTTGGGATCATCTGATTCAGGACTATGATGCGACCAAGGACAATTACGGTGTGGTTGCCGACCATCCCGAATTATTCGACATCAATATGTCCGCCGGTGTCGGGCCGCAGGGCGGCGATTGGATGCACGTTAACGGAATCAGCTATAATCCCGAACGGGATGAGATCGTTTTCTCGTCGCACACGCTCGACGAGGTCTATGTGATAGATCACAGTACAACGACCGCTGAGGCTGCAAGCCACGCCGGCGGCAATCGCGGCAAGGGCGGCGATATTCTTTATCGTTGGGGCAAACCGGCCAATTACGATGCACCCGGTGCGCAATATTTCAACGTGGTCCACTGTGCGGTATGGATTCCGGAGGGGCTTCCCGGTGAAGGCCACATTATGGTCTTCAATAATCGCGAAGGACAAGGAACGTCGCAAATCGTAGAGCTGAATCTACCTTACGATGAGATGGGCAATTACATTCGCGCCGCCGGCTCCGCCTTCGGACCGACGATTCCTTTCTGGTCCTACACCGCCGCCGGATTTTATTCGAACCACTTGGGCGGCTGTCAGCGTCTGCCCAACGGAAACACGATTATTGCCGAATCCACCAGCGGATATTTGTTTGAAGTTAATACGGCGGGAGTCGTGCAGTGGAGTTACGCGCGCGGCGGAGAAATTGCCCGAGTCCTTCGCTATGCAATTGACTTCCCGGGTGTGTATGCGTTGAATCCGGTTTCCGCAGGCGATGTGGTAATAAACGAATTTTTAGCCTCCAATCTAGCGACGGTTGCGGATCAGAACGGTGAATATGACGACTGGATCGAATTCCGCAACAATAGCACGCGCGAAATATCCTTATGGGGATTCTTTCTCAGCGATGAACTTAGCAGCCCGACCCAATGGGCTTTTCCCGATACGTCCATTGCCGTGGGCGGCTACTTGATTGTCTGGGCCGATGAGGACGCCGATCAAGACGGCTTGCATGCGAATTTCCAATTGCCCGACGAAACCGTACGAATCGTTCTGCGTTCTCCGAATCAGGCGATCTTGGACACGACGAATTCCGGGGGACAAACAGCAGATCGGAGTTACGGTCGCTATCCAAACGGATCCGGGGCCTTTACCTTGATGACTCCCTCCTTTGCTGCGGAAAATGTAGCCGATATTCCGGTCACGCCCGGTGAAATTGTGATCAACGAGTATTTAGCCGTTAACGATACAACGATTGCCGATCAGAACGGTGAGTATGACGATTGGATAGAAATACGCAACAATACGACTCGGGAAATATCATTGAACGGATTCTATTTGAGTGATGCCCTTGACAATCCAACGCCGTGGACTTTTCCCGATACGACTATCGCAGCGGGCGGCTATCTGATCGTCTGGGCGGATGCGGATGCCGAGCAACGCGGATTGCACGCGAATTTCCAACTGCCGTCCGATGTCATAAGAATTGTCTTGCGGAATTCCGACCGGACGATTCTGGACAGTGCCGCATCCGAAGCACAGACGGCGGATCGAAGCTATGGCCGCTTTCCCGACGGAACCGGTCGGTTTATCGCGATGACTCCGTCTTTTTCCGTAGCGAATATAAATGATGTTTCCAATGCGGCGCCGATAGATGCCTATCTTCCGACCCGTACGGAATTGCAGCAAAACTATCCGAATCCGTTCAATTCATACACCCGCATTGCTTTCACGCTGGCGGCATCCGCTGAAGTGGTGCTGTCCATCTTCGATGTTCTCGGACGTCAAGTAATTATCTTGACATCCGGTGTGATGCCTGCGGGCCAACACGAGACGGTGTGGAACGGTCGGGATGATCGCGGGAATCCTGTGAATTCGGGCGTCTACTTCTACACGCTGCGAACCGGTACATTCGCGCAAACTCGGAAAACGGTTCTTCTCAAATAATACAGATGCGGGAGACATGTGATGTTGAATTACAAACCGATGGCCGTCATGCTCGTCGTGATGGCGTCTTTGATACTTGTATCGTGCAGTGACGATGATGATTCTCCGGAGAATACTCCCCAGGGATTTAATCCCGCCGGAATGGTACTCATTCATGCCGGTAATCAGAGTTTTCAGATGGGATCCGCCGATGGATTAGCCGACGAGCAGCCGATTCATACCGTTCAATTGTCTCACGATTTCTGGATAGACACGGTAGAAGTCACGCAAGCTGATTACGATTCGCTGATGAACCGCTACTATGCGGGGTATGATCAGCCTTCATGGCATGAACCTTACGGGGTTGGAACCGGCTATCCGGCTTATTCCGTTTATTGGGGCGACGCGGCTCTCTACTGCAATGCGCGCAGTAAGCGAGACGGTTTGGACACCGTTTACACCTACACGACGATAGACGGAACGCCGGGAAACATGTGCGAGTTGCAGGGAATGGTAATTGACTACACGAAGAACGGATATCGTCTGCCGACGGAAGCGGAATGGGAGTTTGCCTGCCGGGGCGGAAATAGTGCCGATTATTTCTGGGGTAAAGATTACAATCCTTATCCTGCGACCTCGGCCGATTCGGCGGAATTGAACAACTATGCCGTTTGGTATTTCAATGCATGGATCTACGGTGCGGACTCGGCTGCTTTCGGAACGCATCCGGTCGGCTCGAAACTGCCGAACGCTTATGGTCTCCATGATATGGTCGGAAATGTATATGAGTGGTGCGGCGATTGGTACGGGGATTATTCCGGCGGAACGGCAACCGATCCGATCGGGCCGGACACCGGCGAATGGCATTCCATG
>RPQS01000054.1 GCA_003818605.1 Candidatus Zhuqueibacterota bacterium
CAATTGTTCCGATGAACAACAGGGAGTAGAGACCGTATTGTTCCACCGCCAAAGCCCGCAACAGCAGCAGCGTTGTCACGTACGTGAAGAACAGCCCCTGCACCTTGGTGAGCAGCGAATAAATGGTGTTTAGCATGACTCTTCGCTTGGGGCGGGGAGGCGATGCCGGCTGGGTCTCTGTGGAATCAGGCATGGGATAGTTGAATTGCCGATTTAAACTGTCCGCAATCTACAAAATCGGTGCCGCAATCGCAAGTGTTCTCCGTATTTGGGTTGCCTTTTTCAACGGCTTTATGTATCTTGGTTCCGATTCGATTTCAGGAACCTCCTGCCCATACTATGCATTTTTGTTACATACTTTCGCCTCATAAAGCTGCCTCTTCCTATCCCGGCACCGTCCGCATCCCGGGTCGGGAATGGGTATTGGACATTATTCAGTCGTCACAGACCGGCCCATGGTATCCGCACTTCGCGGAAAAGAAAGGCGAGACAAGCTACAATCTCTTTGCCGGGCGACTGGCGGGCATTCGTGCAGATAATGATATTGCGGCGGATCTCGGCTTAAACAGAAACGACTCCGGATTTCGAGGGTCGCCCGCTGAGGAACCGGCGGGAAGCTGGCTGGCTCTCACCTTTGACGGCAGGCAGGATCACCTGCGCATTGCCAGTGATCTCTGTCTGCTTCAAAGATGGTTCTACACAAAACAGGGAGAAAGTTGGTATTTTTCCAATTCGCTTATTTATTTGAAAAAAGTGCTCGGCAGTAAATTGGATATCGAGCCGCGCGGTATTCCATATATTCTGCTTTTCGGTAATCTTCCTTGGCAGTACACGCCCCTAAAAGATGTTTTCAGCCTTTTGTCGGGGCAAGTGTTGCAGGTGGTTGCCGGGCAAATGCAGACGACTCAGCGTGCTGATTTACCCATCGGGAGAGCGGATACGGCCAACGAATTCGCCGCTTTACCGTCAAGCGACCAAGCGCCGTTCTCTGATAAAATCGCAGCGGAACTGCGGAAGGCCGTTCAGAACGAATTGACCGATCTGGATAATGTGACTATTCCGCTGTCCGGTGGGCTGGACTCCCGCTTTCTAACGGGCTGTGCGCTGGAAGTCATGTGCCCGGAGCAGATCACTACGCTGACCTTCGGACTTCCGCATTCTGTGGATTACCGGCTCGGCACCAAGCTGGCTCGCAAGCTCGGTCTCAAGAATATCACGCTGCCCGCCGATGATCGTTCCTATCCGGAACTCTTGCGGGAAAGTTTCTTAGCGGCGGAAGGTATTTATTGGAGTAATCCCACCTATCCCGTGCGGCCGATGCGGGAGATTTTTCAACCCGGTTCGATGGTACTGAGCGGATATCTGGGTGAAGCTGTATTCGGCTGCTACGATCTGAACGAAGAATACCTGAATAATCCGGATTATAGCGATGAGCAACTGTTTCAAATCGTTTTGAAAAAATCCGTCCGCTGTTCATTCCCGGAAGTCCTGCCGCTGTTGGCGTCGGAAGATTGGGATTTACTGCGGTATCGCGAATCCTTGAGTGAAATCGAGTCCGAATCCTTTGAGGAAAAATACAATCGCTGGCTGTGGCCGAATTATCTCTTGAACAGCGCAAATTTTCAGCTCATGCTGCACCGTGACCGGGCTTTCTTTCTCACACCGTATGTGCATCCGCGTGTCATGACCGAAGCCTATCGCCAACCGCGCTGTCTGCGCTGCGGGCAGAAAGGCTTCTACGATATGTTGAGCAAGACGTTTCCCGATCTTTATCGTTTCCCCACCAAGCGCAACTGGGGGTATCGAATCAATTCGTCCGCCGGAGGCAGAGTCTATCTCATGCGCGCACGGCGACGCTTGCTGTCGGGGCTGGATAAAGCGCTCTGGAAAAAGACCGGTCGCTTCTTTTATGAAGATCCGCTGCTGAATTATGTGGATCCGCGGGAAATGAGTGATAAGAGGCATCGGGCGGACATCCTCGGTCTTTTAGAAGAATTGAACGGCTTCACCATGTTCAATGCCAAGACTCTTTCGGCGCTGCGCGATCGTTACTATCGTCGAGGCACTGTCAATCCGTACCTGTTGTGGGGATTGCTGACTATTGGGCAGTGGATCGCTCATTACCGAAGTTTGGGCAATCGCGTATGAATTTCACCAATCAAAAATCATCGCGAAGACCGCGATTCCTGTTTGTCCTCCGCTATCACTTCTCCCGTTTTACCGGCGGATCGGAGATGCAGGCGTGGATGACAGGTGAGGAATTGCTGCACCGCGGATGGGATGTGCATTATGCCAGCGAAATGAATGATGTACCGCAGCCGAACGTGGTGGACGGCATTACTCTTCATGGTCTGCCCGAGCATCCTTCGTATTGGAAAGGGAACCGCAAACCGCTGCGCAAGCTCATGCACGAACTGCAGCCGGATGTGATTTATACACGCGTGTTTGATCCCTATGTCGGCCATGTGGTCATGGAAAAACCACCCGGCGCATTTGTGATTTGGAACATGGCTTCAGGAAACGACGGAAAACCGTGGCCGTTCCTTGTGCATGGCTGGCGGACACAGCCGGGATTTTCGTACTTCAAGCGATTTCCCGTGATGGTCTATGCCAATTATATCGCCCGCCAGGGCCGTCGCGGTGCGGATCTCATTTTAGCTCAGCAGCGTGACCAGCAAAATGATTTGGCGCGGATCGGACTGTCCTCGGAAATCGTCCGCAACAGCCATAAACCGGTGCCGGAAGAGGAAGTCCAGACGCACGATGGTGAGCCGCTGATTTTATGGGCGGATTCAATCAAAGACATCAAGCGGCCGGAAATCTTTCTTGAACTTGTCCGCCGCTGCAAAGATCTTCCGGCCACGTTTTTAATGCTCGGCCGCATACTTCACGAGAATTACCGGAGCCTTGTGGATCAAGCTGTGCGCGATCTGCCGAACTTTCGCTACGGTGGCTTTATTCCGTTGAACGAAGTCGAAACCTATTTCCGCCAAGCTCATATGCACATGAAGACCAGCCTGCCTATTGAAGGTTTTCCCAATACATTTATACAGTCTTGGCTGCATGGTATCCCCATCGTATCGTATCAGGGCGATCCTGAATCTCTGCTTCGGGACGGCGGATTGGGTGTGCGAGCCGATTCGATAGACGAACTCGAAAAGGCCGTTCGCGAACTCGTGAACAATTCGGCCAAACGCAGGGAAATCGGCGCGCGGGCGCGGGCGTTTGCCGTCCGTGAATTCGATCTGAAGAATAACGTGGATAAACTGGAGAGACTCTTATCTGAACGCGGTGTTCGCTTGCCGGCAAAATAAAATTTCGATCTTATGAATAGAAAAGCGGGCGCGCCTTTCGGGGCACCCGCTTTTTTTGCTCTCATCGAGATCCGGATTATTTTTGCATCAAATGGCTCGCCTGCGCCTCGCGGATTTTCCGAACCGGACACGATCCGCATTGTTCCGCGCGGCCCGTGCTCCAGTCGCGCAACACCTGCCGTGTGGATTTGCGCTTGCGGCGGATGAGATAGAAAACCGCTGCGGCAACGGCCACGAAAACCAGAAGGGTGTCAAGCCAGAAGGTCATTACGAGTATCCTAACAGTTTGCCGCCCTGATAAACAACGAATGATCCGACCCATGCCAGGACCGACATATATCCGACCATGAATGCGGGCCAGAACCAGCTCGAGGTCTCGCGGCGGGCAATCGCCACCGTGGACAGACATTGGCAGGCTAATACGAAAAACACCAGTAAAGACAAGCCAAGCAGCGGCGTGTACATCGGGGTATTCGTGCCGGGTCGCTTTTCATCGCGAAGCGATTCCCGAAGAGACGGCGAACGTTCATCGGCACCGTCCACTCCGTGAACCACCGCCAGACCGCTGATAAAAACTTCCCGTGCGGCAAAACTGGCAATGATTCCCACGCCGATCTTCCAATCGAATCCGAGCGGGGCAATCACCGGTTCCAGCCATTTACCCAGATGTCCGCCCAGACTTTGTTCCACCACGTCAGCGTCCTCCGCCGCGGCGATGGATTGCAGCGCTTTGTCCCGGGAATCCGCATCGAGTCCGGAATTCTCGATCACCGCCTGCCGCGCATTTTCAAAGCGCGTGCGGTCTACGTGATGGATCGGTATGTGCAGAATCGCCCATAAAATGACCGTGGCGGCAAGAATCACCGTCCCCGCCCGATTAACGAACAACCGTCCGCGATCAAAAAGATTCAGTCCGATGCTCTTTAAGGAAGGCAGTTTGTATGTGGGCAGTTCCAGGAGCAGCGGCGGCGGCGGACTCTTGAGCAGCGTGCGTTTGAACACGGCGGCCATCGTAATTCCCAGCGTGATGGAAAAGGCGTAAATGGCCATCAGCACCAACCCGCCCACCGTAAAGATTCCCCCGACCGGCGTCTCCGCCGCGAATACGGTTCCGATCACTAAAGTGTAAACCGGCAGTCGCGCGCTGCACGACATCAGCGGAGCAACTAAAATCGTAACTAAGCGGTCTTTGCGTCCCGCAATGGTGCGCGTTGCCATGATTCCCGGTATCGCGCAGGCAAAACTGGAGAGCAGCGGCAAAAAAGCCCGGCCGTCCAAGCCCACTCGCGACATCAGCCTGTCCATTAAAAATGCCGCCCGCGCCATGTATCCGACGTCTTCCAAAAATCCGATAAAAAGAAAGAGCAGGAGAATTTGCGGCAGAAAGACCAGCACATTGCCGACTCCGCTCACGACTCCCTGCTGAATCATCTCCTTGAACAGCCCGTCGGGAAGAAGCCGGTCTATGGCCTGCCCCGTCAGACTCACTCCGCTTTCAATCACGTCCATTGCCGGAGTGGCCCACGAAAAGAGCGATTGAAACACCAAGGCCATTACGGCCAGAAATAGAATCGGCCCGAAGAAGCGGTGAAGAAGCACGCTGTCGAGCCGGTTGGTCAAGCGATGAGGAAGATCAGCCTGTAAGCATGAGGTCTGCTTCATCAGGTCTTTGAGGTACCGATAGCGCGCGCTGGTTTCAATAGCCCGCACTTGCCGGGAGGATAGGTGATACTGTTTTCTGACCCGCCGCGACAGCGCCGCCGCCGCCGGAGCCTGCACCGCATCGTCTCCTTCAAGGGATGAAACTAAAAGCCATAAGGCTTCTCCCCGCGCGTCCGTTTCATGGGTCAAACCGCTCTTGATTAATCCTTCCGCCAGTGTTTGCACAGGCTGTTCCAGCGCGGAAGGAAGACAGTCAATAAAACGCGGGATGCCCCCTTTCAATTGGCAAGCGCAGGGAGCACTCTCAATCGCCGCCAGCAGTTCATCAAGTCCCTCGCCCTTGCGGGCTACCAGCGGAATCACCGCGCAGCCTAAAGCCGCCGTCAGCTTTTCCGGATCCACTTCGCTGCCCCGTTCCCGCGCAATATCCATCATGTTCAGAGCAACGATGATCGGAATGCCCAGATCGTGAAGCTGCGACGTCAGAAACAAATTACGCTGCAGATTGGATGCGTCCACCACCACGATAATCAGATCGGGCGCATTCTCTCCTTCCATTTCTCCCAACAGCACGTCATGCGCGATCTGTTCCTCCGGCGAACGCGCGGCCAGACTGTAGCAGCCCGGCAAGTCAATGATATTGACCGTCTCTCCGGAAGGCAGCCGGGTTTGTCCGGTTTTCCGCTCTACCGTGACCCCCGGATAATTGCCCACCTTCTGCCGCGTTCCGCAGAGCGCGTTAAACAATGTGGTTTTACCCGCGTTCGGATTGCCCGCAATGGCAATCGTCCGCTGCCGGCAGTAAGTTTCGTCCGCTATCCTGACCGGAGTGTTCACGAGTCGGAGTTTTCTCCGCTTGAAACCGATGGCAGCGGCTTTACAAAAATGCCTGCGGCGTCTTCCCGCCGGGCCGCCAGCGTGCATCCCGGCAACCGGAGTGAGAGCGGACTTTGAAACGGTCCTTCCCTCTCAATCACCAGTTCGGTTCCGGGAGTGAGTCCCATTTCCATCAATCGAAGGAGATTTTCCGAGTTCTCGTTGATGGCCACTATCCGGCAACGACTGCCCAGAGGCAACTGATCCATGCTTATTGCCTCAACAGAGTCCGGAAATTGCCCACTATCCTGGCTGTCTCGTGTCGTCATTGTCAATCAAGATATTGTATTATAACGCATTGGGTTGGATCTATATGTTAGACACATCTAACATATAATCAAATATGTTCGACGCTTCTAATATGCAATAATTCCTCCAGTTAGTCAAGTTAGAGGATACGTCTACCGACAAACCAGCGCCAAGAAACCATGCGAACGGCTGCCGTTTTGGGCCGCAACGAATCGGCGGGAGTGTCTGTATTAATTTTGACATTTGCCCGAATTTTCGTGATATTTAAGACTTAATCAATTTACCGACACCATCCTTTGAATATCCTGTTTGTCAATTCCTCCCGTGTTTGGGGAGGAAATGAAAAGTGGACTCTGCGGGCGGCGGAAACTCTGCAAGCTCGCGGTCACTCGGTGGCCATCGCCGTTCGCGATCCCGACATTTGGAGTGGCCATGCTCGCTCCGAAATCGAGAAGATCGTTCTGCCTTTTCTGAACGACGCCGATCTGAAAACGATTTTCAAGCTGCGCGGTCTCATCAAGAAGCGGCATGTTGACGTGGTTTTACCCACGCGAAGCCGCGATTATTGGCTGACCGGCTTTGCCCGGCTGGGAACTCCGGCTCGTTATGTCATGCGCATGGGCATCACGCGCGAAGTGCCGCATACGCTTAAAGAGCATCTGCGTTACCGCGTATTCCCCGATGGAATCGTAGTGAATGCCGAAGCTGTGCGCGCAAGCCTCGCCGCTCATCCGTGGATCAAGGCGGACCGCATTCGCGTGATCTATAACGGCGTGGATTTCGATTCCGCTCCTGAGTTGCTGCCGCCGCTAAAAAAATCCGGAGAATTTCTGATCGTGGCTGCTGGCCGTTTGGGATCGGACAAAGGTTTCGATATTCTCATAGAAGCCATGGCACTCGCCCTAAAGAAGGCTCCGCAACTCAGGGCGGTGATTTTCGGTCATGGCGAAATGGAAAAGCCGCTTCGCCTTTTGATCATCGAGCGCGCTTTGGAAGAGCATGTCACGCTGGGCGGCTTCACCACCAATTTATCCGCCGCTCTGCTGCAGGCCGATCTGGCCGTGTCCTCTTCTTATCGCGAGGGCGTATCGAATTTCATTCTCGAATCGTGGTCGGCGGGAGTGCCGCTTATTGCCACCGCCATTCCCGGATCGGCGGAGATTGTCACGGACGGCGTGCGCGGCCGCTTGGTTCCGCCAGGCGATTCCCGCAAGATGGCCGATGCGATTCTCGAAGCCGTGCAGCATCCCGACCTCCGCGCTCTTTGGTCCGCCGCAGGAAAGCAAGCCATCGCGGAAACGTTCAACTGGACAAAAATGGGCGAAGAGCTGGAGCGATTTCTAAAAGAAATCACAGAATAAATTGTCTTGTTTTCGCCGAGCCGGGGCTCCTGACCCGGCCGGAATTCATTTTTCGTAGTGACACAGCTTGCTGTGTCCTTCTGCCTTTCTCCGCCGTTGTCGGTCTCTCGACCAGTCCGCAAAGCGAGATCTCGCCGATGGCGGACAATGGCGCTAACTGGAAAATTTCTTAGAATAACGGCTCCGATTCTAAGTCTTGATGAAAGTGAAATCATGGATCGTCATCGCGAAGAAGTTCTCAACATTACATTTGCCGAATGTCTCCGTGAAGCAGGCCTGAAAGCAAGCGGAGAGCAAATCTATGTTGTTTATGGAAAAACCGCGCTTCCGGATGTTCTCATTGATTTTCGTGGCCATCGGTGCATGGTCGAAGGGAAGTACAGTGACGTGTCCGGCGCACGCGCGGAAGTTCTCGCGAACGCCTCGGCGCGCGTCAGGGATGGTATTTCTCATTTTGCTCTGGCAATAATATATCCCGCTTCACTTCGAACCGTCGAACAGAACCAATTAAGCGGCGTGATGCAGTCAACACGCCTGCAATTTGCCTTGTGTTTTGAAGCAAATTACGAGCACCCGGACTGGTACGAAGGCGGAATGGAAGATGTGTTGGACGTCATGCGTCGCGGCTTCGAAGCTCTGGCTGAGGATGACGTACTTGCTAAAGCCGTGGCAACGCTCCGCAGCGGCTCAGAGGTATTGCTTCGGGTCATGGACGCCTATCCGGTTCCCGCGGCGAGAATATGTGATATTCTGGGAGTAATTCTTCCGCCGGATCATT
Organism: Candidatus Zhuqueibacterota bacterium; assembly: GCA_003818605.1. Taxonomy (GTDB): domain Bacteria; phylum Electryoneota; class RPQS01; order RPQS01; family RPQS01; genus RPQS01. The sequence continues at coordinate 8,241 of RPQS01000054.1, forward strand.
CGCATGAGAAAGAGGATTTAGACGATGAATGAGCAAATGCGTTTGCATACTGGAGCGCAAGTGGCGTCGCTGGTTTTGGCGAATGCCATGATCTTTCATGCGGAATTGGCTCTGGTTGATCCGAGAGTTCGGACTTTACGACCTTTGTTGGATGAACGCGATCCTCGCGGTCAGTTGATTAAGCATTGGCGATTCATTCGGGACAACATCAACTATGTCCCGATCTTTCTCATTGCCGAGCGTGTGGTCATGGAGATGCCCGAGCGCCGCGAATCGGATACCGCTTTAAAAGTACTGGCTGACGCAGTAACGGAGATCTCGGCCAATCGTGCTGCGTTGCGCCATGATTTAATGGGTCGTATTTATCATACTCTACTGCTTGAAGCAAAGTATTTGGGTACGTACTATACGTCCGTACCGGCGGCTACACTGCTTTTGAAAGTTGCTCTTCATCCCGCGCGCTGGCAAATGTCTTGGCCCGATTTGGAAACGTTGCGCAAGTTTCGGGTCGCGGATTTGGCTTGCGGAACGGGGACGCTGCTCATGGCGGCGCAACAAGCTTTAACGGATAATTTCGTATCGGCATACGTCGCCCGCGGTGGTCGCATGAAGCCGGAAATTGCGCAGGATCTTCACCGGGCATTGGTGGAAGAGGTTATTCACGGATATGACGTTCTTGCCTCTGCTGTTCACCTCACGGCCAGCACTCTCGCCATTCTTGCCCCAGAGATTGCCTTCAGCACCATGAATCTCTTCTGCCTGCCGTTGGGAGTGAGTGAGTCAAGTGACGTTGCTTTGGGCAGTATTGATTATGTGGTGTCCAGTAAACTTGCTCTTCAACTGAATCTAATGGGAGAGCAGGAAGTCGAATCCACAAAGGTCACGGGGCAAGGCGATGTTCACGGCTTAGCGCCCCTCCCGATTCTGGATTTATGCGTGATGAACCCGCCGTTCACGCGCAGCGTCGGCGGTAATTTATTGTTCGGATCGTTGCCGAAAACCGAACGTCAGATCATGCAAAAACGTTTGCGTCAGGTCGTAAGTGGGACCCCCCTACAAGCCAGCAGTACAGCCGGTTTGGGAAGTGTGTTTGTTGCGGTGGCAGATCGTTACATGAAGCCTCAGGGCCGACTGGCTCTGGTGTTGCCTTTGGCTGTTGGTTCGGGCGTGGCATGGGAGCCGACGCGCCGGTTGTTGGCGGATCATTATGTGATTGAAACGGTCATTACCAGCCATGATCCCGAGCGCTGGAATTTCTCCGACAGCACGGATCTCAGCGAGGTTTTATTGGTTGCCCGGCGGAAAGCGAACGACGAATCCGATGACCAAGCGCGCACCGTTTTCGTAAATCTTTGGAAGAACACTCCCTCTGTGGCACGCGCACTGTCCGTCGCCAGTCGCATCAACCGCGAACAACCCGCCGAAATTGAAAAACCTTTCGGCGTGTGTCCGATTGATCCCGGTGACCGGCATACGTGGGGCGAAATGCTGAGCGTCCCGTGGTCCGCCATCAAAAACGACCAATGGTATCCCTCCGCTTTTGCGCAAACCGACCTGAACCGAACGGCACATCATCTTCGCAATGGTTGCCTTTTATTGCCCACGAAATCAAAGCTGCACGAATTACCGTTAACGGCGCTTTCATCACTTGGACAATTGGGTCCCGACCGCCGCGATGTCTACGACGGCTTCCGCCTCTCGAAAAGCCCGACCGCCTATCCTGCTTTCTGGGGCCATGATGCAAGCCAGGTCGTGAGCCTCGCGGCCCAGCCTAATATGAATTTGCAGCCGCTTCATAGGCCGCGAAAAGACAGAAAGCTCCGTTCGGTTGAATTAGTCTGGTCAAGAGCGGGCCGCATTATGCTTGCCGAAAGGATGCGACTTAACACTCAGCGGGTTGTGGCCATGAGGCTAACAGAGACTGCACTTTCAAATGTCTGGTGGCCATTTGAGTTTCATTCCAGCGATGAAATACTGGAGAAGGCATTAATCCTCTGGCTGAATTGCACTATTGGATTAGTCTCAACTTTGTCCCACAGAGTCCCTACGCAAGGCGCTTGGATTCAGTTTAAAAAGCCAATCTTAGAGCAAATGCCCGTTCTTGACTTGTGGCGCTTGGAACCGGAACAAATCAAATCCTTAGCAAAGACATACGAAAAGCTGTGCAGCGAAACTCTATTGCCTTTGCCCGAAATGGCTCACGATCCGATACGTGCCGAAATGGATGCTTGTATCAGCGAGGTCATGGGCTTACCGCCTCTCGATAGACTTCGCGCTGCCCTTGCCCGCGAGCCGGTGATTTCGCTCAAGCAGCTTTGGGTATAATCGTTTGTATTATTCTTCGTGCTCCCGGTGGTGACTCTCCAGAGTCACCCCTCTGCAACTGAAAAACGGAGGGGGTTTCTGGAACGACTCCATAAGGGACAGATTCCGGGCGGGTCTGGAGACCCGCCTCGGCGGACAATCGAATATGATCACCTACCTTAAATTCATCAATCCCTTCCAGCGCTACCCGATGCAATTAGTGGGTACCGCGTTGTGCACGCTCTTCTACGTGAGTTTCAACGCCATCTCCCTCTGGCTGGTCGCGCCGGTTTTAACGGTCATTTTCCAGCCGGGAAAAGCGGCGGCTACTCCCGTTCCGCTCGGTGATATAGGCGGCTGGTACGAAACCGCAAAAGCATGGACGTGGAATCTCATCGGCGGATCCGATCCGGCCAACATGCTGCCGCGGTTATGTATTACGCTGATTGTCGTGTTCGCGATTAAAAATATCTTCGCTTACGGGCAGATGCATTTTGTTTCGTTTGTCGAGCAGCGCATGATCCGCGATTTGCGCCGCCTCGTGTTCGAGCATCTGGCCCGCCAGCCGTATTCGTTCTACGACAAACGGCCTACCGGTGAACTGATGTCGAACATCATGAACGACGTCAATGTCATCAGCGTGGCTTTTCAGCGCGTGTTCACGCAAGTTGTGCGCGATCCGCTTACAGTGCTCACGCTGCTCATCCTGCTCATTTCCATATCTTGGCAATTAACGGCACTCGCGGCGATCATTGTTCCTCTTTTCGGAGTCATTTACCGTTACACCGGGCAGAGCCTGAAACGGAAGAGCGGCCGCATTCAAGCTTATCTGGGCGAGATGAGCACGCATTTGCAGGAAGCGATCTCCGGCGCGCGCGTTGTGAAAGCGTTCGGGACGGAGCGGCACGAGATCAGCCGCTTTGAACGGCGCAACGCCGAAGTCTTCCGGCACTCGCTGCGTTTGGTTCGTCTGGACCGCCTTGCTCAACCGCTTTCCGAAACTATCGGCGTGATGATTATCGCCCTTGTCTTGCTCATCGGCGGACAACAAGTGCTCTCCGGTCAACTGCTCGATGCGGAAGATTTTATTCGCTACATCGTGCTTTTGTTTTCGATTCTCGCGCCCATTCGCGGCGTCGGCGGCATTCACAACAATCTGCAAGTCGGGGCCGCCGCCGGAACACGATTGAATAAAATCCTATCCGAACCGCCCGAAGCGATGGACACCGGCACGAAAGAGATCACCACGCTGTCCAAAGACATCGTGTTCGATCACGTTTCTTTCCGCTATGAAACCACGCCCGATTGGATTCTCAAGGATATAGAACTCACCATTCGCCGCAACGAGAAAATCGCTCTCGTGGGCCGCAGCGGTTCCGGCAAGAGTACTCTCGCCAACTTGATCCCCCGCTTCTACACTCCGCAACAAGGCCGCATTCTCATTGACGGCGTTCTCACGGATGAGATCACGCTCCGTTCATTGCGCCGCTTGGTGAGCACCGTCAGTCAAGACGTTTTCTTGTTCAATGAATCCGTCCGCTACAATATCGCCTACGGTTTGGAATGTGTGGACGATGCGCGTTTGAACGACGTGATCCGTCAGGCGCAGGCCGCTGATTTCATCGCCGCTTTGCCTCATGGTTTGGATACCGTGGTCGGCGAGCGCGGCACGCAGCTCTCCGGCGGGCAGCGGCAGCGCATCGCCATCGCCCGCGCGCTGCTGCGCAACTCACCGCTTTTAATTTTCGATGAAGCCACCTCGTCGCTGGATTCCGAATCCGAACGCTTGATTCAGCGCGCCCTCGAATTGCTCTTCCATGACCGCACGGTGATTATTATCGCTCACCGGCAAAGTTCCATCCGCTTCGCCGACCGCGTAGTCGTGCTGGACAAGGGTGCCGTCGCCGCGCAGGGAACTCATCAGGAACTCCTTGCGACCAGTCCGTTGTATAAAAATCTTATGCCGCTTTACGAACAGGAACCGTCGCTCGGATGAGATTGCTGATGGTCAATTCCGCCTGGCCCCAAAGTTGGGGCGGTGGTGAAAAATGGTTTGTGGAAGCCGTGCGCTGGTTTTCCGCGCGTGGGCATGATGTGCGTCTGGTCGGCAGGCCGCACTCGCGGCTTTGCGAAACCGCACGGTCGCTTGGGTTTGACGTTCGCGAAACTGTTTTCGGCGGCGATTTCGATCCGCTCGCGGTTCTGCGTGCGCGCGAGATTATCGCGGAATTCCGTCCCGATCTGATCGTTGTCAACTTCAATAAAGAAGCCTGTCAATTCGGTTTTGCGGCAAAGGCGCGGCATCTTCCACTGGTGGCGCGTCACGGTTTTCCGCTTTTTAAAAATCGTTTTCATCACCGTCTGCTGCTCAAGCATTTCATCACCCGCTTGATTGTCAATGCCGCCGATCTTCGCGAAGAATACCGGCGAATGGGTTTTCCGACCGATGAAGTGGACGTGATTCTGAACGGCACAGCCGTTATCGAGCAACGGCGCGGCGAACTCCGAAAGCGGTTTCAAATCGCACCGGATGATCTGCTGATTTTGGCGGCGGGACGCCTTGAATCTCAAAAGAAATTTAACCGTGTAATTGAAATTGTAGAGGCGCTTTTACCCGGTCGGCCAACCTTGCGCTGCCTGATTGCGGGAGAGGGACCGCTGCGTGACGAACTCGAATCGCAGATTCGCGCCAAGGATCTGAGCACACACATACGATTCGCGGGATTTGTGCATGATCTATCTTCCGTATGCGGCGATGCCGATCTGTTTTTGCTGACTTCCGATCAGGAAGGCACTCCCAACGTGCTGCTTGAAGTCATGGCCGCCGGAGTCCCCTGCGTGAGTTTTGCCGTCGGCTCCGTACCCGAAATTCTGACCGGAAATCTTTCCGCCAACGTGATCGAGCCGGGAGACGTGCAAGCCATGACCCGCTGGTCCGCCGCGCTGCTCGACAATCCGGAGTTGCGCGCCGCCATGAGCCGCGACGAGCGTCGAAAAGTGGAGTCCGACTTGAGCCTGAACGCGTCTATGAGCCAATACGAAAAAGTTTTCGAAAAAGTAATTCAAAGCCTGGCATGAACGAATCCGCAACATTGGAAAAGAGTATTTCCGCTCTGGTGGTAATGGCTATAATCACCATTGCCTTCGGGCCGTTCGTGGCTGCGGCTTGGCAGTTGCCCTATACGGAAAAGCCGTTTCTTTTGATTGCGCTGGGATTTCCGCTGTTAGCCGCCGGCCTGCTCTACGATAGCGCCGAACGGTTCTTGGGAAAAGGCCGCGGTTTGTATGCGGTTGCCATTCTGTGCTCGCTTCCCGCAACCGGATTCGCGGCGACGGATTTGTCTTTTATTGCCGCCTGTGCTCTGCAAGTGATGGTCGTTGCCTCGATTTCCGCAGCCGTACGCGCGCAGGGAGCCGAGCGCCCGGCCTTCCTTGTCGGTTTAGGTTCTATTCTGCTGATTGCCGGCTTTTTCTTCCGACTCAATGCGATGTCGTTGGCTTTTGTGTTTGCCGCCGCGCTCACGACGATTTTCAAACCGAAAAGCGCCTGGACCGCCGCCCTTCTGATTTCGCTGTACATGGTCGGTTCACTCGCGGGCTTGCTCCTCCCGTTCAGCATCCCGGGCGGAGGACTCGGCTCCGGTTCCGATGCATTTTTCAATATGGCTTCGCTCTTGTCTATATTGCCGTGGATGCTCTTTATCATCCCCGCGATTTTCTTCCTTCTTACGATTCGTCCTTTTACTTGGACGTGGCAAAATATGGCGGCGGTCTCCGTTTTTCTTTGCCTGCTCTTGACCATTTTGATGCGCGCAAATCTGGTCATGATCGCTGCCGGTTTGGCTCCGCTGATCGCTTTGCTGGGCACGGATTTTTCTTATCGCAATTTCAACGCTCCGCCGCGACGGTTCGCCGGAATTCTGGCATTTCTTGCTTGGATTTCGATTATCGTACTCATCGGATTGCCCATATTGACTGCCATCGGAGTAGTAAAACTTCCGGCATTGACTCCTCTGTACGCGGTTGCCGCAATATTGCTTGCGGCCGGTTTAGTGTGGACACAGTCTTTCGCCCGGCCGCGCTGGACTTTTTTTCTGTTGTTTGCCGTCGGAGTACTTCTGGGCCGACTCTGCGATTGGCATGAACCGCTGTTTCCCGATCCCGAAAACGTGCACGCCGTTGTGTCTCTGCCGTTTGTACTGGTGCTCATCGCTGCGGTATCGGCCTTGTCAATTTTGGTATGGCTTCTCACGCGCCGCCTTAGAGTACAAGCGAATCGCGAACCGGACAACGAATTCATTTTTGCTGAAGAGAACTTGCGGCGGTTTGACGAATCCGCCGCCGGTGTCCCCGTTTCGCTGAAGGATTGCCTCTGCCCCCCGTACTCGTTCGTGTTGTTCGGCGATGTGACGGGAGCAGAGTCTCCGTTGAGCAGCAGTCGGGGCGGTTTTTTCATGTTCCGTACGCTGACGCGAATTCTGCAGGAATCGCGCCCGGCTTTTGCCGTTTCGCTCGGCGATCTTGCAAACGATGCCCGCGATTCTTCCTACCGCAAAGTAAAAAGACTCGTTCGCCGCATTCCCGTACCGTTTACTGTGACTCCCGGAAATCACGATCTGTTCGTTGATACGAAATTCGACGCCGCTTGTTTTCATTCTTTGTTCGGCGCGGACAATGCCGTATTCGAATACGGCTCCGTGCGGTTTATTCTGCTTAACAATGCGCGCGGCTTCATTCATCCGCAGCAGTGGGAATGGTTGGAACAGGTCTTCACTTTACCGCCGTCGTCGTTTACTCTGGTGTTCTGTCACAAGCCCGTTTTCGAATTGCGTTCGGTTGTTTTCTATGCCATGGAAACCCGCGAAGATGCCGACAAACTGCACGAACTCTTTCGCGCGCGCGGCGTAACGGCGGTGTTCTCCGGACATATTCACTCTCTATTGCATGAAACGCGCGACGAAGTTGCGTATGTGATTTCCGGCGGCGGCGGCTCCAAGCTCACCACCGCCCATGACCGGTATCATTATCTGGTCGTGGATGTGAGCGAAAACGAAATCATTGTGCGGGCTTGGCCGCTTGAGCTTCGTCGCGATTCCGCCGCCGCGCCCTTAATGGAGCTTCGCTTCGGGTCTCGCTCATGATTCTGCGCGGTTTACAAGAATTTCCCGCTCCCGAGCGTGTTCTGCTCATTCAATTGCGCCGCATCGGCGACGTCTTGTTGGGCACGCCCGCCTTGCGCGCGTTGTCGCGGCGATTTCCCGGAGTACGTGTGGATTTTCTGGTGGAACCGCCCGCTGATGAAGTGCTGTGGGGGCATCCGCTCGTAGATCGTTTGTTTGTGGTTCCGCGCGATAAAAGTCTACGCACGTTTTTCCGCTTTACGCGTTTGCTTCGCGCGCGCCGCTACGATTGGGTAATTGATTTCTTTTCCAATCCGCGCAGTGCGCAATTTGCTTTTCTTTCCGGAGCGCGCGTTCGCGTAGGACTGGATCGCCGCGGCCGCCGCTGGGCTTATACGCACCACATCGTCGAAGAAGAAACCGACCGCGATGCCTACGCCGTGGATTTGCGATTGGATGTTCTGCAGCGGATGGGTGTGCCGGAGGCTGGAAGAGAACTCGAGATCTTTTCCGACAATGCCGCGCCGCTGGAAAAAGCTCGCGCTGCTCAAATACTGACGCAAGTTGCCGCCGATAAACCGCTCATCGTCGTGAATACGGGCAGCCACAATCCCGCTAAACGGTATCCCGCCGATCTGACCGCGCGAACCATAAGCGAACTCCGCAGACTTTCCTATGAAATAATTCTGACTTCCGGTCCCGGTGAAACCGAGTTGGGTGAAAGCATTCTTGCTCTTTTACCGCAACGCGTTCCTTTTTTGCCGGATGCGCGCGTTCCCACTTTGGCCGCTCTCTTTCGGCATGCTCATCTTTATCTCGGACCCGATTCCGGTCCCAAACACGTAGCCGTAGCCTGCCATCTGCCTACGGTAACGATTTTCGGTCCCGGTCGCCCTTCCAACTGGAATGATCCTCATAATCCCCGCAATATTGTGCTGACCGCTCCTTGCGATGTTCGTCCGCACTGCATCGAGGCCGAATGCGCCCGCCGCGAATGCCTGAGAAAAATCCCGCCCGAGAGTGTGGTCAACGCAGTGACAAGTTTGCTGATGAAATAAACGAGGCGGCCAATTGGCCGCCTCGCTGATATTTTGTAGCACGGATTGTTTTCTCCGTCAACTTTTTCCTCTCATCTTGTCCATATCCCGCCGTGATTTCTTCGTCGGGCGCGGCCCCGCCTCCTTCTTCGCTCCCGTTCTCCATTCGCGATAAGCGGATTCCACTTGCCGGAATTTTTCGAGCGCGTCCGGCGCGGTCACTTCCTCATACATCCGCTTCGCATCCTGCTTCGACAAATTGATATCCGCCGCCTCTTTCACTAAGTACGCGCGGTACAGTCCGCGCATGCGGATCTTTACCGTGTCGCCTTCCGCTACGTTGTCCCCCGCGTCTGCGAATTTCTCGTTGATCATAATCTTGCCTTCGCGGCAGGCGGACGTGGCTTGCGTACGGGACTTGAACATACGTGATCGGTGCAGCCAGATATCTATACGAATCTTCATGAACGTTCTTTTGATTTGCGCCGTGCCGGAGTAGTTTCCGGAGCGGCAAAACGAAGCAAGAGCTGATTTCCCAATTGAATTGCGCGCTGCCGCATCCCATCGTCCGCCTCGGGCATGGCCATAATAGTTGCCAATGCTGCCACAATCGCGGTCGGGCTGATTCCGCGTTGCAGCGGTTTGTCCGACCGGATCGCTTCGAATACAACCGGATACTCCAACACGGCAACGGTCACACGTTCCCGCTCTCCGGCGGATGCTCCAAGTACTTTTAAATCCTTGCCCACTTTTTCCGCATAACTCTCCGACTCTTCATTGTTGGAAAGCAGCAAAGTCGCAAAGCTGGTCAGCGCCCATCCCCCCAAACGGCCATCCACGCGCTGATCCTGATACACACATAACCAGTCGTATGAAGTCTCGTTCAATCCCTTAGCCCATCTTTCCAGATGCACTTCCTCCACCGCCTGCAATCTCAGGGATTGTTGTTCGCCGATACTGTTCCACACGGGCAAAATCTCAGCAAGCATGCCCATGCGATTCAGCCAAGTCAAAGCCCGCCCGCGTTGCGGAAACGACAACACTCCCCAAAAAGCTTCGCGCGCGGCCGCCGGTTTGGTAATCAGCGGCCGAGGCAATTCTTTCAGAAAGGCTTCATGCTGTTTGGACGGTTTGTTTCCGCCCGCCGCCCATTCGCGCGCCAGCTCCACAAAAAGCACGGGGTTGTCGCGAAAGTCTGTTGCGGTAAGCCGGGCTAAATCCATGTATTAAAGTTTCCTATAGCCGGTTATTGTGCCGCCCTTAATATAGAAAAATCCGTCAGATTGGCAAACGCGCTTGCAACTCTCCTCAAACCTTGCCAAATTATGACTTATCCTATTATATAACATGCAACCTCCCATGAAAATGCGAACCACCGTTTGGATCATCGTCCTGCTTTTCGCTTGTGCAGCGCTTGCTCAGGCTGATCAGCTCGAAAAGAATCTGCGTCGGCATCTTGATTACATTGCCTCCGATGCACGCGAAGGCCGTGGCATCGGCACGAAGGGACTCGATGAAGCCGCAGACTATATTGCGCAGCAGTTGCAGTCTCTCGGTCTTGCGCCCGCTTTCGACAGCAGCTACTTCCAGCCGTTTGAAATGGGCTGGGGTGTGACTCTGGGCCCCAACAACTACGTGTCGCAAAGTGATCTGATTATAGATACCGCCTCCGGAATGATGCCGCTGGGTTTTTCCAGTCCGGGTCATCTTCGAGGCATGGTTAGTTTCGTCGGCTATGGGATCACTGCACCGGAATTCAATTACGATGATTTCGCCGGAGTGGAAAGCAACGGTGTGATTGCGCTCTGCATGACCGGAGAACCCGGCGAGTTTGACACCAGTTCGGTTTTCGAAGGTGTGAATTATACCACGCATTCCACGCTGCGGGCTAAAGCCGCGAATGCCAAACTGCACGGTGCCGCCGCCCTGCTCATTGTGGAAGCTCCCGCCTATGCGGGAACGGCAACGGAAGTCCTGCGCCCGCCGCGAGCCGACGAGCCCTACATGGACTGCGGTATTCCCGCCTTGCGTATTACGCGCGCGGCTCTTTCAAAATTATATCCCGAGTTTGATCTGTCCGCGCTGCAAAAGTTCATTGACGGCAACACCGCGCCCCGCAGTTTGGCTTTGAAAGGTGATACCGTTTCGGTTTCCGTGGATCTTACCCGCCGCACCGTAGCGGTTAAAAATGTGGCCGGAATTATTCCCGGAGATAGTTCGATCATTGTGATTGGCGCGCATTACGATCATTTGGGCAGGGGCCAGAGCGGAAGTCTGGAACAGAAACCCGGCTTGATTCACAACGGAGCCGACGACAACGGCAGCGGCACGGTTTCCATTCTCGAACTGGCTCGCTTGCTCAAAGAAAATCCCGTGCGTTCGACGGTGATGATCGCGGCTTTCACTGCTGAAGAGACCGGGATCGGCGGTTCGGGATATCTGGTCAAGAATTTTCCGAAAGGTATTTATCGCGTGCGGGCCATGATTAATCTCGATATGGTGGGCCGCGTACGTAAGAATTCGCTCACGGTAATGGGCTGCAACACCGCCGATGAATTCAAAACCATTGTCGAGCAAGCCAATCAGGAAACCAAATTCGATGTGCATTGCAAGGGTGGAGGCTACGGTCCCTCTGATCACATGAGTTTCTACGTGGCCGACCGTCCCGTGCTCTTTCTCTTTTCCGGCGCGCACGAAGATTATCACCGCGCTTCCGATGACGTGAAGAAAATCAACTTCCGCGATCTGGCGAAAGTCGTGAAGTTCACCGTGAATATTGCGCGCGGCATTGACGGAGTCTCGCCTGCGCTGACTTTCAATCGGACTCTCGAACCACCCGAACAGGGCGGAACACGCTTTCGTTCATCGTTCGGTTCGATTCCCGATTTTTCCGCACCGGATACATTGAAAGGATTTCTGCTGGCCGGTGTGCGTGAAGGCGGTGCCGCGCAAAAAGCCGGGTTGCAGCGCGGGGACGTTCTGATTCGCATCGGAAAAGTCACGGTCAACAACATCTATGATCTGACTTACGCGCTGCAAATCTACGCGCCCGGCGACACCGTCGAAGTAAAATATCTGCACGACAACAAAGAGCGCTCTGCCCAAGCCGTGTTGCAGCAATCCACAAGATGACTGTTCTTGCGTTGCGCGGGGTGTCCTTACCCCGCGCATTTCTTGGACAACAACCAACAAAAATCTTCATGCATCAACTTTCCCGCAAACTTTCCGTGTGGCTGTGGATTCTGGCCACGGTAATCACATTGGTCACCGCCGTCTATCAGCGTTTGACCGGGCCGACACATCCCGAGCGCGGCCGCGTTTTAGTCGGTGACACGTCGGTTCGTTTTCGTTTGCTGCGCACGGCGGATGATACCGGCAATGCGCTGATTCCGCTGTCCGTTTCCGATCCCGCGATCACAGGAGAAATGCTCTGGAAACGGTACAAGAGCAACGATGAATGGATGACCGCTCCTTTGAATCGCGTCGGCGATAAACTGATTGCTTCGATTCCCCGTCAGCCGCCCGCCGGAAAAGTGATGTATCAGATCAGTCTCATCGCGCGGGATGGTCAAAAAGTTACACTCACACAAGAGCCGGTAGTTATCCGTTTCAAGGGAGCGGTGCCGTTTTACGTTCTGCATCCGCACATTCTGTTGATGTTTTTCTCGATGTTGATCGGAACCCGCGCGGGACTCGAGGCTCTCTTCAACGGAAATCATACGCGCAGGCTCGCGATTGAAACCGCGGCCATGCTGTTTGTGGGCGGCTTGATTCTCGGGCCGGTCATTCAAAAATTTGCCTTCGGAGAGTTCTGGACGGGCTGGCCGTTCGGGCACGATCTCACCGACAACAAGACCGCCGTGGCCATGTTGTTCTGGCTGATCGCTCTGTGGCGGGACATCAAATGCGGCAAGGGCCGCGGCTGGTACATCGCCGCCGCTGCCATTCAACTCATCGTCTATTCCATCCCCCACAGCGTTCTCGGCTCTGAACTGGACTACACAAAACAAGGATGAGGGATGAGGGATGAGGGATGAGGGATGAGGGATGAATCCCGAACCCGATTCGTAGTGACACAGCTTGCTGTGTCGTCTTTGATCGCCGAGCCGGGTTAAGGCTTCCGCAACCCGGCCGGAATCCTTCTTCCGCTTCGAGTCCGCCGAGGCAGATCCCCTGATCTGCCCGGAATCCGATTATTGATATAGCGACGAACACTTAACCAGTTTCAAAGATTGAAATTAATGGTTGGATAGCGGAAAATATTTTTGACCAAACGAACTGCTTTATTATTTGAATTTATTGTAAATATAGGAGAATTTTTAAGCGGGGAAAGGCAATATTTTGGGGCAAGAAAAGTGCATATAAAAGACGTTCTTCATAAGTTGTGCATCCTATAATATACGAAATATTGAACAAATATTCAAATAGCGGACACAAATAGAAATCCATAAAGGATATGCGGTTAGGAATTTTGGTGGTCAAATCGGGAGGCGTAATCGGAAGAAAGGCGGAAAGGAACGTGCGGCGTAACTTGTGAAAGCCGCTCTTCAATATGTGCTGTGCAAGTATTCTATGGACGATATAATCTGCATTGTGCCGTTGGGACTGCGAAGGGAGTAGGAAGCGACATATAGTTAGTCCAGCAACCGGAGGTGCCCGGAAGTCGAAGGTTCCTCCAGTTGGCAGAAATTTGTGCAAGGCGATGATAATTAGGGGGTTGTTGCATAATCAAATATTTAGACTATACGGGCGGCAACATCGACAAGCGGTGCCCTTGACTCATTGCTAATAAATGAGCAAATTATTTTAGCAACTTCGGTTGAGAATCATCTCTGCCGAGCAACTTTTGACGAGCGAATTCTCCGCTGAAGAAGCGATAGGATTCGCTTTGTTATTTTTATAAATCGTTCATCCTTATATTATATTGGGTCCAGCGAGTAGTCGTTTTACTACGATGGCATGCCACTGTGTCGAAGAGAGCGGGAAAGGAGTACAATCATGAAACCGAAGCTTGTTCAAATGCTCGGCATTCTAATTGTCGGGACTTTCGCTGGCTGCTCGTGGGAGCCGCCGCGGGATAATCCCCATGATGGACCGATCCCTGTGGACGCCTTTCATATTGGCGTATCATCGCAGCATTTCCCCGCACAAACCGCGAATGATGACTCGTTTTTTGTTCGCGTTATATTGGATCTGGAAAACGCTCGTATCGAATCGGCCAGTCTGATCGGACCCAACGAAACTACGTTTCTTCTTGTCTGGGACGGTTCGACGTGGAGTGGACGTTTCCCGGGATCTGTTCTCCACGATCCCTTTCTGCTCCATGCTGAAGACTATGGATTTAATTTAACCGCCATGGATTGGCGAGGAATTGAGTACAAGCTTGGTCCTGTTTTTTTGTATCACGTTTTTCGCACTATTCCGATAGTTAATGCTCCTGTCAATCAGGCCTGCACACCGCTTCGTGTAACTTTCTCATGGGTCCCTTTGCCCGAAGATCTTTCAGTCGAGTTTCAGTATGTAATTGTATACAACCGCATGACATATTCAGACGATCATCTGGATGACGGCATCGAAGATGTGTTCACTGCTTACGTGCCCCGTGACAGTTCCACTTATACTCCAACTCAATCTCAAACTGCTGGCTTCTACTCATGGACTCTCTATGCGATAGACGCGTTTGGAGATTCTGTTCGATCGAAAACGAACATGTTTGAAGTTGTTAGCCAGACGGAGTAGATGATCGGGATATGGTTGCAGTGCATGAAGATTCCGACCGGGCGAGGACGCCCGGCTCGGCGGGCATCCGTTTGTTGTATGAATACGCCCCCCTTCATCCCCCCGTCCGCAGAGCGGACGGACCGTAAACGGAGGGAAATTAGCGATCCTTCACTTCGTTCAGGGTGACCGAAGACGGTCAGATTCCGGGAGGGTCGGCGACCCTCCTCGGCGATCGGATTCCGGTCCGCGTAGCGAGATCTCGCCAAAGGCGGACCGGGTTGCGACCAACACCCAGGAGGGTGTTGGCTAGTTCTTAACCCGGCTCGGCGGATGAAACGCGAGGGGTGGGGGCACCCACTCGCGGCGGACAATAACAAATCAGAAGAGGCGGCCCAAACGGGCCGCCTCTTCCTTCAGGGAGAAGATAAGAAGGTCAGCGTAACAAAACGATTTTCTGGATGTCGGAACGGCCCGCAGCTTCCAGACGGATCAGATACAATCCGCTGGGCAGCGACACGCCGTTGGCATCGCGAGCTTCCCAAATCATGTGATGCACGCCCGCCGGCAGTTCGCGATTCATGATCTGCGCGACTTCCTGCCCGAGCACATTGAACACCCGCAGACTGGCTTGGCCCGCCTTGTCGAGATTCAGCGTGAACGTGGTGCTCGCGTTGAACGGATTCGGATACGGCGCACCCAAACTAAACTGATCGGGAATCGCCTGCATCTCCATCCGCCCGCCTTCACCGCTGGCAATCACTTCATCTAATGGACTGCGCAGTTCGTAGACCAGCCTGAGTTCCGGCTGTACATCCGCGGGCAGTGAAAGATCCACCACCGCCAGCACGCCACTGCCGCTCACCGAGGGGCTTTCACGATTGATGCGGCCCATGCAAATATCCACCGCCGAGCCGTCAATGGTATTCAGGAACAGCGTACTGTTGCTGCCGAAGAAATCTCCGGCCCGCGCCGACGTTACGGAACCACCCGCATTTTTTACTTCGAGATACAGGTGGGCCGTGGTTAAAGCGTTCACGTCGCGTGCCTGCAATTCCACCGTCCAATTGCCGTCGGTGTTGCGGGCCGCGGCTACGATGGGCGCGAACGCATCCAAGTCATTCTCGTTGCCGCGATTTTCCGGCGGAGCCATAATCGGCCCGCTGCCGTTGTACCAGTTGTACATCGTGCTTAAAGCGAGCAAGTCATAGGCATCCAATTTTCCGTCCGGATCGGCAATCAGCCGCGGCAAGGCCGCACCCGTGTACGGGCCGATGTCGGCGATCGGATCGAACCGGATGCCGTTGCCGTTCCAGCCCTGCGTGAACACGTTCACGTCCGCGAAGTTAATGCGTCCGTCCGGCTGCGGAATCATGGCCGGAGGAGTTCCCGGAGTTCCGCCCGACGTGGCGATGTCGGCCAGATAGCCGCCGCGCAGGTTGAAGGCAGGCCGCAGATACGTAATAATCCGCGTGTTGCCCGCCTTGCGCAGTTCGGAAGAGTCCGCTAAGACAATCTGACCCGAAGACGGTGTCGCCATCGCCGAATCCGCGCGCACCAGAATCGTCGCTACCACGCGCGAACCGCTGCTCGATAGACCGTCATCATCGCCCACCATTGCCGCGTTGACTTCCAGCCGTCCGGAAGTGTTATCGAAATCCCAGAGGAAGACTTTGTTCGTGTAGCGTTCGCCGCTCCACAAATTGCCCTCATTGATGCTTAGAATGTCAATCATGTTGGCCGGGAAATTCGCATAGGCACGCAGCGCCACCAGCGAATCCGTGCGCGCCACCCGCAGTTCAATCGTGCGGATAGCACCCGGCTGGAGGAGCAGATAGGTGTCGCCGTCAATCGCGTCCACCATGCTCAGACTGAGTACGCTGGTCGTGGAACCGCCGCCGCCGGTGGTGTCTTCCGCTTCCGTGGTCAGCCAATCGCGGCGGACGATTTTAGACACTTCATCGCGATCCGCATCCGTCGCGAAAATGACCAACCCGCTGTCTTCCGCCATGACGGCCAGACCGCGCGGATCCACGAAGTTGCCCAGATTGTTGCCCAGTGCGCCGACCGCCGCCACAAAAGCCGGAGGCGTGTTGCCGCCGCTACTGGTGGCTTCGTTATCGCAGTAAATCAGCAGCCGCGATTTGTCGTTGTCGGACACGACCAGATAGACTTTATTGTTCAGCGAAATCACTTCGATGTCTTCCGGAGCATCCACCATATCGGAATCCGAGGATGCTTTAGTCCAAGACGTCACCATCGAAGTCCACTCCGCCGGATCAATGGCCGAACTGGGACGGTAAGCCCACTTTTGCAGGCGGTTGTTGCCCGCATCGCAGGTATACACGTCAAATTGTCCGAGATTCGTGTTGTAGTTGACGGCCAGGCCGCGCGGGAAGTCCATCTGTCCGTCGCCGCTGCCCATCCTGCCGAACTCGGATTCATCCACCGATTCCACGTAGGTCAGGCGGATAAATGTTCCCGTGGGCGGAATCATGCCGTGGGCGTTATCGCCGAAGCGCAGCTCTTTCGTGTAGCGGTTGATTTCGCACACGCGATCCGTCGGTCCGGCAATCATCAGATTGTTCACCACGGTCCATTCCACCGCGTCGGGACTAGCCCACACATGGAACGTGCCTTCTCCGCCAATGGTTGCCAGTTTATAGGTCTGGGCCGGCGATCCGTCGGAAACACCCGGGACATCCCAGCGCACATCCCCGCCGAAGCAGTTGTCAATGTTTTCGTAGGCGCGGATGACCTTCACCCGGTGTTTGTCGCTGTCCGTGAGGAACAGGAAATCGTTTTTCGCGGCGGGTGTGCCGTCCAGTTCGAAGTAATCGCCGATGTTGAATTCGGTTATATCCACGTTATCCGTGTTGGAGATGTTGATGCTCGAATTCGTGATCGCGAAAACCAAACCCGGAATGGCGCTTGCATCCACTTCGTTGTGCGTCCAGACCCGGAACTGGTTGAACTCCGTCAGCGTCGTTTGATCCGTGATGGTCAGCACGCCGTCAATGATCTTATACAGAATGCGCGGTGAACCCGCTCCCAATGTAGCCCAAGCCTTCGCGCAGGACAGCATGGGAACCGCCTGCCCGGCCACATTCGGAATAATAATGCGCGGTTCGTACGCATAGTCCGTGGCCGCTCCGCCTGCATTATAGATATGACGGCCGATCGTGGATTCCAATGGATACCACGTATCGGTGGCCGCCGTCCATTTCTTGTAACGGATGCCTTCCTGATCGGGAACGGTTCCGTACGGATACACGATATGCAGATTGTGATTGGCATCGGTGGATACGGCAAAACGCAGCGGCGCGCAGTCGTCTCCGGTAGTAATATCCGTGCCCAACCCCACCGCGAAATCGCCGTCTTGCGCCGAAATCCTATTGTACCGCAGCTGGCATTGGTCTGCGGGCAATCCGCTGCCGTAGGTTTCCAAGCCCAATCCGACCCAGAAAATCCAAATGCTGTCTCCCGTGATGGCCACTTGCGCGAAGGGGAAGACCTCGCCGCGTCCGCTGCCGTCATCGGCGACGCCGGAAAAATTGGTGACGGGATCGGGGGTTCCCGCCGTGAAGCCGCCGCCGTCATAGCTGCCCCAGATCGCGCCGTTGAAAACCATGTAGTCAATTTCGCACGGCGGAACGGCATTACCCACGTAAGCCATATACAAACGTCCCACGGCATCCATCGCCACGTGCG
>RPQS01000055.1 GCA_003818605.1 Candidatus Zhuqueibacterota bacterium
AGATCCGGCCCTTGCCCGCAACAGCCAAAGACATTCTGTTTCTCAATCAGCGCGGAACGCCGCTGACGCGATATGGGTTTTGGCGAATTCTACGCGGCTACTTGCAGCAGTGCCGAATCCAAACGCCGGTCACGCCGCACACGTTCCGGCACACGTTTGCCACGCATTTAATTGAAGGCGGAGCCGACCTCCGTGTGGTGCAGGAACTTTTAGGCCACGCATCCATTTCGACGACGGAAATTTACACGCATCTTGACCGCGAATATCTTCGCGAAACCATTCGGACATTTCATCCCCGCGGATAATTCACTTGACGAATATTTCCCAAATACTTCCCCTTGTTCCCGGATTTATTGTCGGTCTCACGCTGCACGAGTTCAGCCATGCGTGGGCGGCGAACCGTTTGGGAGATCCGACCGCGCGCGCCGCAGGTCGTCTTTCCCTGAATCCGCTCGCACATTTGGATTTGTTCGGATCTCTGGCGCTGATTTTTGCGGGATTCGGTTGGGCCAAACCGGTTCCGGTGGATTCTTCGCATTTTCGTTCGCCGCGGCGGGACATGGCGCTGGTTGCGATTGCGGGACCTGCATCGAATATTCTGCTGGCGATTGCTCTGTCTGTAGTGCTTTATCTGATTACATTCGTCAGCGCTTTATTCCTGCGCATGAGCAATCCGATTATAACCGTTTTGGTGCAGGGTATTTGGATCAATGTCGTGCTGGCGATTTTTAATTTGATTCCGCTTCCACCGCTTGATGGTTCGCGCGTGCTGGCATTCCTTGTTCCCGAACACTGGAATCGCGGTTACGATCAATTGGAACGGTTCGGGCCGATGCTTTTAATCGGACTGATTCTTCTGGCGAATTTCGCGAACGTTCCGGTCATCGAACGTGTGATTATGCCGGTGGCGCGGCCTGTGTTCAATCTGATTATCGGAGCGTGGTTGTTCCATTGAAATACATTTTAGCGTTGTTGTTGACGAGTCTGCTATTCAGTGCAGTTTTTGCGGAAGAACCGACTCTATCTTTTCCGGTTTATGCCGATGGTCTTCTAACGGAGCCTGCGCTGCGCGGAGCCTCGTGGGGGATTTTTATCTACTCGCTGGGTCACGACGCGGTGATCTATGAGAAAGACGCTGACCGGCTGCTCACTCCGGCGTCCGTAACCAAACTATTCACGTCGGCGGCGGCTCTGGATGCGTTGGGCGCGGGATTTCAGTTTGCCACGATCTTTTCGGGCGCATTAACGGAAGACGGGATTCTGCGAGGGGATTTGGCGATTCGAGCGGGGGGTGATCCGACGGCGGAAACTAAAAACGCGAAGTGGCTCGGCGCGCCGGTTCTCTTTGCGGTTGCAGACAGTTTGGCCGCGCGCGGAGTGCGCCGTATCGCAGGTGACGTTGTTTTGTTTACGTGGCCGTACCGGCTCGAATGCGCGACGCCGAGTTGGGAAGTGAGCGACATTCAGGGAGGATTCGCACCCGCGACGGACGGCTTCGGATTCAATTCGAATGTCTGCCACATGGGTGTTTTTCCCGGTGAGTCCGTCGGTGATCCGACGACGTTCACTTTGGATCCGCCCTATGCGCCGGTGTCCGTGAGAAATCGCGTGACGACGTCGGCGGAAGGATCGGGATGGATCGAGTTGAACGTGACCGGAGCGGATACGGTTGTTGTGATTCGCGGCGAAATTCCGAAGGGGGACGACGGAGAGTATTTGTGGATTCCGGTGCAGAATCCGGCTCTGTATTATGGACGCGCGCTGGCTCATGCATTGGAGAAGCGCGGAATTGCATTAAACGGAACGGTGCGGGTGGATCCCTACGCGCCGCCGCCGGCGGTGCAATCGTCCGCGCTGTACGCGCATTTTTCCGAACCGCTGCCCGCGATTCTCTCCGTGATGAATAAAGAGAGCGACAATTATCTGGCTGAATATATTTTACGCGCCTTGGGGGCAAGCACCAGTTTTGAAGGCTGCCGCCGGACGGGAATTCATGCGGTAGAGCAGTTCATTAAGAAATGCGGAATTGACCGGCACGACGTAGCATTAGATGACGGCAGCGGCCTGACGCGGCAGAATTTAGCTACGGCGCGCGCGATTGTGCAATTGCTGAAGACCATGCACAACCGGCCGGATCGCTACGTATTCATGTCCACGCTTTCGATTTCCGGGAAAGACGGCACGCTGGCTTATCGTTTCAGCACTCCCGAAATGGCGGAACGCGTGCAGGCCAAGACCGGTACAATGACGCAAATCTCGACGCTGGCGGGATACGCTACCGACGCCGCCGGAGATCCGATTGCCTTTGCCATTCTTTGCAATCATTTCAATACATCCGTCCGCCATGTTCGAGCGGTGCAAGATCGCTTGCTCGAACGGCTGATCACCGAATACACTCATTAAACGGCAGAAACAACGCACATGCCCCCTATTGTGGAATGCGTCCCGAATATTTCCGAGGGACGGGATCAGGATAAAATTCGCCGCGTAGCCGATACGGTTAAAACCGTACGCGGTGTGACGCTGCTCGATGTGGATCCCAATGCGGATTACAACCGCTGCGTCATCACCTATGCAGGCGAACCGCAAGCCTGCGTGGAAGCGACCTTCCGTTTGACGAAAGCCGCTTACGAAGAAATTGACATGCGGCAGCATCACGGCAGCCATCCGCGCAGCGGAGCGGTGGACGTAGCTCCGTTTGTGCCGGTGCGTGATATTCACATGGCCGAATGCGCCGAGTTGGCTCGGCAATACGGCAAACGTGTCGGTGAAGAATTGGGGTTGCCCGTTTACTTGTATGAAGCGGCGGCCTCGGTGCCTGAACGAACTAATCTCGCAAAGGTACGCAAAGGTGAATATGAGGCTTTGGAGGAAAAACTGAAACAGCCGGAATGGATTCCCGATTTCGGTCCGACGAAGTTCGTGCCGTCGTTCGGCTGCGTCATCACGGGAGCGAGATTTTTTCTCGTCGCTTACAACGTGAATCTGAAGAGCAGCGATTTGGATGCAGCTCAGGAAATTGCGCTGCACGTGCGGGAGATGGGTTGGCCGATCAAAGACGGCAAAGGAGAAGAAATCCTTTCGGTCACGGGCAAGAAAGTATTTCATCCCGGACCGCTGCTGTTCGTGAAGGGGATGGGAGTGTATCTGGACGAAGATAAATTCTGTCAGATCTCCATGAACCTGACCAACTACTTAATTACCGCACCGCATACGGCCTTCGAGCAAGTCAAACACGAAGCAGCCGCGCGCGGAGTGGAGATCAACGGCTCGGAAGTGGTCGGTTTGATTCCGCTGCAAGCCGTGCTTCTGGCCGCGGAATATTTTGTGTGGCGGGATAATTTGCCGCGACCGGCTTCGGAGTTTGACGCCGTCATGCTGGCGCACGACAAATTGGGTTTTTCGGCCTTTCGGCCTTTCGATCCGAAGAAGAAGATTATCGAATATACCATAGAAGAGTAACCACGCACATCCATGAACTCGATTTCCAACAAAGATTTTCCGGCACGGCTGGTTTACCGGCCTGTTTTAGGCTTCGTTGAGCAAGTGGCATCGAAGGCTCCGGCTCCGGGCGGCGGCAGCGTGGCCGCGTTGTCGGGCGCGTTAGGCTCAGCCTTGGTCACGATGGTGATTAATCTGACCGTCGGCAAGAAGGATTATGCGGCAGTGGCCGTGCATCTGTCCGGATTGCGCGATCAATTGGAAGGACTGCGCGCGGAATTGACGGAACGCATTGACGACGACACGAACGCTTTCAACCGTTTCCGTGCGGCGAATAAAATGCCGGATCGGGACGACGCGGAAAAAGCGGCGAAGGAGAAGGAATTGGCGGCGGCTTCGGAAGAAGCCATCCGCGTTCCCGAATCCACGATGACGCTGTGTCTGAAAGCGCTCGAGTACGCGCCGGAAGTGGCGGAGAAGGGCAATGCCAATTGCGTTTCCGACGTCGGAACGGGAGCGGAAATGCTGCTGGCCGGGCTGGAAGGAGCCGCTGCGAACGTGCTCATCAATCTGTCGGGAATGCCTGCCGACCACGCGAAAGAATTCCGCAGCAACGTCGAGCATGCGCGCCGTCGCGGGCGAGCGCTGCTGGAAGAAGTCCGCCGCATCGTGGGAGTGAAATTAGGTGGGTGACATCCGCATCCTATCGGAGAACGTGGTCAATCAAATCGCCGCCGGTGAGGTGGTGGAAAGGGCTGCGTCCGTTCTGAAGGAATTGGTGGAAAACGCTCTCGATGCGGGAGCAAAGCGGATACAGATTGTGGTCAAGGGGCAAGGCCGCGAACTGATTCAGGTGGTGGATGACGGCTGCGGCATGTCGCGCGGAGATCTCCATCTGGCTTTCGAACGGCATGCGACATCCAAACTTTCGCGCGCGGAAGATTTGCAGGCGGTCAGCACGCTCGGCTTTCGCGGCGAAGCGCTGCCCTCCATCGCATCCGTCAGTTACGTCGAAGTGCGTTCGTGCACGGGCAGCACCGGCAAGGGAACGATGCTCCGTTTAGAAGGCGGAACAATCACGCATGAAGAGCCTGTCGCCGCCCCGCGCGGCACTTCGATTTCCGTGCACTCGCTTTTTTTCAACACTCCGGCGCGGGCGCGATTTTTAAAGAGCGGCGCAACGGAATTGGCGCATATTGTCCGCATCTTCAGACAATACGCGCTGGCGTATCCGGAGATTTCCTGGAATTTCGCGCATGACGAGACGCTGGAATACAGCCTGCCGTCATCGTCGCTCTTGATTCGGTTGGAAGATTTGCTCGGTGCGGGGTTTTCGGGCAAAGTATTGCCGCTCGATCTAACGCTGAACGGAATCAAGATCGGCGGCGTAATCGGCAAAACCGAACTGAATAAGAAATCGCGCGGAGATCAATACTTTTTCCTGAATCGCCGTCCCATTCAAAGCACGCTGCTGCATTCGGCGGTGAAAGCGGCCATGCGCGAGCAGCTGGAAGACGGCGAGTGGCCATTCTACATCGTTCAGCTCTACATACTTCCTGCGGACGTAGACGTAAACGTGCATCCGGCCAAATTGGAAGTGAGATTTGCGGACGAAAAACTCGTGCATGCCGCCTTGTACAGAGCCGTCAGGGCCGTGCTTCCTTCGCAGATCATTCAGGAGCCGATGGCGCAACAAGCGTTTTCTGCATCGCCGGGCAGGCAAGAATCCGGCGCTGATGGAATCGCAGAAGCAAATATGGGTTTACCGGGAATGACCGCTCCGGAATTTGCTTTTTCTGCTATTCCCACTGATGATGCGGGTGCATCCACGGCGGCGGAATGGAAAGACCGGAGCGGACAGGATACGCTGTACCGCCCGACGATTTTTCAGGTGCATGGACGGTATTTGATTTCGCAAATCCGGTCCGGAATCGCCGTGATTGATCAGCACGCTGCGCATGAACGTATTCTCTACGAAAAGGCGCAGCGCAGCTTCAGCGAACGCATGTTCAATTCACAGCAGCTTCTGTTTCCGATTCTGTTGGAACTCGAACCGGAGGAAGACGCGATTTATCTGGAGCTGCACGACGATCTGGAAAAATTCGGATTTCAAATCCGCGAGTTCGGAGTGCGCACGTACAGCATTGAAGCGGTTCCCGCCGGATTGAAGCGCGTATCGGAAGCGCGGATCATTCATGAAATGATTACCGAATATCAGGAATTCCGGCGCGCGCAGTTCCAAGCCCGCGATGCACTGGCGGCGAGTTTTGCCTGCAAGGCTGCGATCCGCACGGGCGACTCACTGACGGCCGAGGAAATGACGGCTTTGGTGGACGAATTATTCGCCACGAAGTTCCCTTTAACGTGCCCGCACGGACGTCCGACCGTAATCCATATCAAGCTCAGTGAACTTGACAGACGCTTCAAGCGAACGGAATAACACCGCCGCGCCGCGGCTGCTGATTCTGACCGGTACGACGGCTGTCGGCAAGACCGACGTTTCCATCCCCCTTGCGGAAGCCCTCAAGGGGGAAATTATAAACGCGGATTCGCGTCAGATTTACCGGGAACTGCACGTCGGAACGGCCAAACCGGAACCGGAACAGCTGGCACGCGTGCGGCATCATTTCATCAATGAAAAATCTATTCAGGAAAGGTGGACGGCGGGGGATTTTGCGCGTGACGGGCGGATAAGAATCGAAGAAATTCTGAGCCGCGGTAACGTTCCGGTGGTTGTGGGCGGGGCGATGCTTTATTTGCGCGCGCTGTTGGACGGATTTTACGATGAAGAACTGCCCGATCAGGCCGACTATGTCAAACTGCGCGCGGAGTGGAATGCGCGCGGCGGCGATGTCCTGTATGATGAATTAAAGCAAAGCGATCCGGATTTGGCGGCGAAAACTGATCCTCGTGATCACCATCGCATATTGCGCGGGTTGGCGATCTATCGCGCGCATGGAATCCGCCTTTCCGAATTGCAGCAGAGTCCGCCGCAGCCGATAGGGCATCCGTTCCGGCTCTATTTTTTATACGGAGATAGAGAACAGACATACGCGCGGGTCAACGAACGGGCACAGCGAATGGTGGAAGCCGGTCTGGTGGAGGAAGTCAAGGCGCTGGCCGCGCAAGGGTGGAACGATACTAACTGCAACGCGCTGAAGACACACGGTTATCAGGAGGTCTTTCCGTATTTGCGCGGGGAGATTTCGCGGGAAGCGATGATCGAGGAGATTCAAAAAGCCGTGCGGCATTACGTCAAACGTCAGTTTACGTGGTATCGGCGGGATACGCGCGCGATTTGGATCTGCCGTGAATTCGCTGAACCGGATGCGGACGCGGCCGCGAGAATTTGTTCCGATTATTGTTCAGCGATCTTATAAGGAAAAAGTCCATAAAAAGAACACAGCCCGCAGCAGAAGCTGCGGGCTGTGTTCATATGTGGTTCGCCCGGTTGGCTATTCGCAAGTGCCTTTTTCGAGATCCCGCTCGCCCAAACCCGCAATGTTCGCGGCCAAGGGGAGGCAAATCGTGAAGGTTGTTCCGCGATTGATTTCACTGTGAATATCGTAATAAGCTCCGTAAGGAGCCAGCAGCTTTTGTACGGTGGACAAGCCCAAACCGGTGCCGGTTGGTTCGCGCCCCTTGCCGTTTCCTACAACAGGTTTGGTGGTGTAAAACGGTAGGAATATTTTATCGCGATCCTCGGACGAAATGCCGCAGCCGGAATCTTTAACGGTGATGCGAATCGCGTCATCTGCGATCTCTGTGGACACCGCGATCTCCTTGGATTCACAGGCATGCATGGAATCCAAGGCATTTCGCACGACGTTCATAATGGACTGCGAGAAGTCGCTGTAACGGCCCCAGATGGCTGGAATTTCGTCGGCAAATGCATAGTGCTTGCGAACGTTGTGCTTGAATTCCAGATCGGCTTCGAGGAATTTCAGTTCTTCCTGCAGGAGTTGATTGAGACTGATCTCTTGTTTTTGGGTTTCCTGTTCCTGCCGGCTCTTCCACATCAGATTGCGGACGATGCCGTTGATGCGCTCCACCTGTGTAATAACGCCGTCAATGTCGGTAATGTCCGGATATTTCATCTTAATAAGCTGAGCCGCGCCGTAAATGCCCATCAGCGGAGAATTGATGTTGTGGGCGATTCCCGATGCCAGCAGCCCGATGGCAGCCAGCCGTTGTTCATTTTGCAGCTCGCGCTCGATGAGTTCGCTGCGCTCGGTCAACTGGACGTGTGCCGTGATATCGCGCGCGACAACTTGCAGGCAGGTTTGACCGTTGAACTCCACTTTGCCGACAGCCACCTGTGCGACGCGATTGGAGGATCCGTTGAGGCTGAACACCATGTGCTCAAACCGCCATTCGCGATGACCGGGTTCCTGCGCCTCTTGCATAACGGAAGAGAGTTGATCGCCGACGAGATCGTGGATCGAGCGATTAATCAGATCTGTGCCGCGATTGTCCACCATGCGCGCGGCGGCCATATTCAGGTCGCTGATGGTTCCGGAGGGGATGTCCACCAAAAAGATCGCGTCCACCGCGCGATTGAACAAAGCGCGATAGCGCAATTCGCTTTCGCGAAGCTGCTCCGTTCTCTTTTCCACCAGCTCTTCCAACTGACGGCGGTAACTTTCATTCTCAGCCCGGAGTCTTTCCTGTTCGCAAAGCAGAAGGTACTTGTCGAAAGCGCGCTGGACAATGCGGATTAAATCGTCGCGGCGGCAGGGTTTCGGCACATAATCATACGCGCCGAATTGAAGAGCTTCCCGCACGGTATTGACCGTCGGATCACCCGTGAACATGATGGTCTGCGAATGGGGAAAGCGGGTCTTGTACAGTTGCAGAAATTCTGTGCTGCTTCCGGGGAGATGCACATCGCAAAGCACCACCGGAAACCGGCGGCTTTCGATCAATTCCCAGGCGTGCTCAAGGGTTTGTACGGCTTCGACTTCCCAGCCGTCGGTGCTCAAAAAGCCCTGTACGAGCTGGCAGACAATCTGTTCATCATCAATGACCAGAATTCTGCGGCTGCGCGAGTAGGATGTTTTGGAGGCGTTTGAAGTGACGGACACGGGGGAAAGTGCGGCGTTGTCAGGTTCGTTCATGCCACTCCTTTGGAAGAGACCGCAACCGACAGGGTATTTCGAGTGGAGATATCCAGAGGAACGCCGCTTAAGAGTGTCTGTTCAATCAGACCCTGAAGTTCGGCCACCTTGAAAGGTTTGCCGATAAAACCGTCGGCGTGCCATTTCCCCGCCGATTCACGGGCGTTATCCACGCCATAGCCGGTGATGAGAATGACCGGAATGGCCGGATCGTGCGATTTGACGGCGGTGAGCAGTTCGAGGCCGCTCATATCGGGCATGTGCAGGTCTGTGATGACCAGATCAATATGCTGCGATAGACAAATGCGATACGCTTCGCGGCCGCCATAGGCGCAGATGGCTTCATAACCGAGGAGTTCGAGAATTTTCGCGAGCGTGTGCACCATGAACTGCTCGTCATCCACGACCAGTACGCGGTACTTGCCGTTCACTCTTTCCAATTCGGGAGATCTCTGACCGGAGCTTTCCACATCCACCATGAAAACGGAACCGCCCGAATATTCTTTGATTTTCGGATCGGCGATTTTCGCCAGCCGCTGGATCACCTGCTTGATCTTGCTCACTTCCTGATTGATGAAGTCGAGCGATTGCTGCACGTCTTCCGGGCAGGGAGCCTTCATGCGGATGAGTTCCGTGCTGTTGAGAATAACGTTCAGCGGTGTGTTGATCTGATCGTTGACGGTGACGGCGGTCTGCGCGATGGCTTTCATCTTTTCCGCGTCGAGCTCCTTGGCGCGCAATTCGCGGTGGAGGTGGACTCTCTCCATGCCCATTTTCACCCGGAAAAGAAGTTCATGCTCATCACACGGCTTGATTAGATAATCGTGAGCACCGAGCCGGAGCGCTTCTACGGCGGAACGCACGGACGCATAACCCGTAACGACGATCACGATGCAGTCCGGATATTTTTCGCGGGCAAAGCGGAGCACGTCCAGCCCGCTGACGCGGGGCATCAGCAAGTCCGTGAGAATGACGTCGAAGGACTGCAGTTCCAGCTGCTCCATCGCCTCGCGGCCGGAAAAAACGGCCGTGACTTCGTAGCCGGCGCGGGAAAGCACTTCGCGAAAACCGGCCAGTACGAGGGGGTCATCGTCCACAAGTAAAATGCTGTGCATGTCTCGCATGAGCGTCACCTTTACATCGAATTCATATTTGTTCGGAACAACAGCCGAATTCCGCATAAGGTCAATTCATCGAACCGGAATTCGGCGTCACCGCCGCCGAGTCTGGCAATTTCGTTAATCAAGCCGGCCACGCCGGAAAGCCCGTTGTGATCATCCAGCCTCTGCCAAAGAATGGAGGAATCCGCGCCCGCGCCGCCGCGCTTGACGATTAATTCCACGCGATCTTGAACGACGCGCATCTGAATCAATACGCTGCGGTTCTCCGTGGAAGGAATCGAGAAGGCGTCGCCGATCAGACGGGCCAATTCCGGCGACATGCAGAAGAAAACCGCTTCCCCCGGCAACGAGCATTCCACTTGAGCGCGCAGCTGCCGTTCATTCAATGCCGCTTTAACCAGTTCCAGAAAACGTTCAGCCGTCGTGCGATCGGGTGAGCGCGGCAGATTTTCATAAGCAACCGAAAAGCTCTCCACGATCCGCGACACTCGCGTCAATCCGCTGCGAATCTGTTCGAGGCGGAGCTGACACCGGTCATCGCTGGCGTATTCCCGGCTGAAGACGGACAGAATCGAGAGTACTCCCTGCAGCGGATTATTCAGTTCGTGGGCCAACGCGCCCGTAATGCGCGCGGTGGATTTCTGATGATCGAACAGTGCTTCCTGATCCACGATCTCTTTCCATCCCGATTCAAGCCGGCCGGGGATTCTCAAATATTCGTGCGTCAACAAACCTTTCCTTGAACACGCAACAAAAATTAAACTAAAAAATTGTCGAAAGCAAGCGCGAATCGGCAGGAAAGTGCGTCGCCTGTTATGCACATATACTTACTATCATGAAGTGAACATTATTCTTTGATCCGTCTATATAATTAGTTTAATAATTCATTCTAATCTACTGCACCCCGTTGGAAAATTCCGACATGTTGAAATGTTAAAACGGCGCGAATTGCAGAATTCGCGCCGCCGCAGGACTAAAAAGCATATTAGCTATATTGCGTGTGTTTTAGGAAATCTCCGCCTCCGACGTGTTCGGATCCGAAACAAGCTGAGCCGTAATGTCCCGTAATTCCATGCCGAGTGCTTTTAACTGCTCGCGGATCAGCGGCACCATTTCCAGAATCTCCCGATAGTCCTGAACCTCCATGTGAGTAAAATTGCCCGTCCCGGCGGTTTTTCGCTGGCGGAGCCAATGCAGCAGCATGCGCTGCGCGGTGCTTTCGGTCACCTGCAAGGTAATCTCGTGCCCGAAAATATCCACGATCATCGCCAAGGACTGCTGCAATTCTTTGATCGCTTCGCGTCCTGCGACTTGCTGATGTTGGAGAAACTTATTGAGGTTAATGCGAATGGCGGTGGCGTTGCCGCCGGTATCGTCCACGCGGTCGAATGAAGTCTGCCGCAGCGCTTCCACCGCGCCGCCGCGAATTTCGCGCGCCATCACGTCCGTTGCCTGCAGGGAGGAATTGAATACTCCGCCGTCAATCTGCAGGGACATCACTGCGCGCAAGTCCGACTGCATTACGAAGCCGGAAATGCAGCAGTGACGGCCGGAGACCACTGCCGCGCTTTTGATCGTACCGGCGACGCGCAGCGAGTCCGCGCATTCAATGCGAGTGTTCTCTTCAATATCGCCCGTAATAAGCAGCGGCGCGCTGGAGACGATGCGGGAACCGGCCAGGACATTGGCGGTAACCATGGCGGGTGTGGTCAAGTCCAGATCGTAGACCTGCGATTCGCGGAAGACGGACATCGGACGCACATGCCCCACGATTTTCGCGGGAACCAGATTGAAAGCGTCGCAGTCGCGCTTGTCACGTCCGATTCGTTCGAAGACCAGCATTCCTTCACTGGCGGCGAAGAGCTGGGTTCCGCGCATTCTTAGCTTGGTGCCGTCCCCCGCTTCCAGTTTTGTTTGCAATCCCTGACGAGGTTCCAATTCGCGGCCAAACACGTTTTTCCCCCACTTATGGCCGCTGGATGGTGAAGAGACCTCCAGGAGAAAATCACCGTCCAAAACCGGACGGACGCCCATCCACGCAGAGGCGAGAAAGGCTTCCTGATCGGGACGAATACCGAAAGTCAAACGTGAAGAGCGTCCGGGATCCGGAAGCATGCCGCGCCCGATTTCGAGATTGTATACCGGCTTGGCGGTGATCTCCATTTCACAGATCGCCTCCGTGACCGTGTCCCAGTTGACCAGAGATGTATCGTAGCCCGACGTTTTAAGTCGCCCTTCGATCGAGAGCCGTGTTAAAGGGTGGTCATATTCATCAAAGGGATGAAAATCAGCTTCCAGTCGCATATCCGAAAAGATGCTGCCGTCCGGTGCGCACATAGGTTGTGTGCGAATTACCGGAGCGGCGGACGGGAGATCCTGTTTGACGATTTGAATCTGGACCAGCAGGCCGTTGCGGGTAGTCTGCTTGCTGAGAAGCCGGGAGTATTCCAAAATCGCGTCAGGAACCCCAAACTGGCGAGCCAGTTGCTGTTTGACTTCGCGCAAACGATTCGTGATTTCTTCCGCGGAGAGCTCCCGTTCGCTGAAGAGAACCTGAACGCGCCAAGTGTTATAGCCTTGGCTGATGAGTCGAACGCGCTGATCCTGACTGGCTGCCTGCATAACGAAATGTTCATCCTATGCGGTTGCGATTCCACTACCTCGGAAGGGCATCAGATAGTGCAACAGCAAACAGTGCGCCTATGTCAGGAAAGGATCGGCGGAAAGCGGTGATAACGGAGATCGTCTTGGAGTCGAAGGAGTGAGGCTAAAGCAGACTGGCGCCGAACAGCTTCGGCGGCGAACAAAGAGCTGAACGGCGGGTAGGATTGGGCGAGATGATTGAATAGAATTAAGCCGGTTTCTTCTACAAATTCAGAAGCTTGCAGAGTTTCCTCAAAGGAAATAACCGTACGACCCAAAGCGCGCCCCGCCGCAGGCTTTTTTAATAAATCGCGAAGACCCAACAAAATTGTGAAGCCGTCTGCGGACGGGTCTGTAGAAATGGTTTCAAGGGCGGCGTCAAGTTCGGGCGGAATCTCAAAAACACCGACAGCCATTTCCAAAGCTTGCCGATGTGCAGGCACAGGGATGCGCGGTAAAAGATACGCGTAAAAATCTGCGCGGTTCTTGAGATAGTTCTTAATGGACTGCGTGACGGAGATTTCGTATTTCTGCGAGCGTGTCATGGAATTTCCAAGTGACGAGGAGGTCAATGCAGCGTATGTGCACAGACCTCCTCGTTATAATTCATTCACTTCTATCTTATTGTGTTTATGCTGGTATACAGTCAATACACATCAAGACAAAGGAGTATTGCGCGGTCCATCGTATTCGGGTTTCGTCTGCCCGAAAGGTCGCATCGGTTTTTCACGCGTCCGCTCTTCATGGGCGTGCGCAACAAGGCCTGCACAGCGGCTGAGAAGGAAGAAGCCTTTGCCCAGACCCCAATGGAATCCCATATCCGTCATAAGTGCGGCCGTAATGCCGTCTACGTTGAGAGGCAGAGGTTTGCCGCCGGAATGCTTTTCGAGTTCATCCTGAATGGCTAATGCGAGATCCAAGGCGCGACCCCGCAACTTTTCGCGCTCAGCAATGTCTATTAATTTAAGGGTACGTGGATCACGCTTGTATACCCGGTGGCCATATCCGGGGATACGTTTTTGTTTTTCTTGAAATTCCTGGACAATAATCGAAGCCATCTGCGTCATGTCAGGAATTTCATCCCGAGTATTCAGCCACATTTGGTAGATTTTTGCGCATGCCTCTATCGCTCCACCGTGGGAATCGCCAATCGCAAGGATCCCGGCCGCCACGGCAGCATTGAGAGGATTGCCGCCGCTCATAACGACCCTTGTGGCTAAAGAAGAGGGCGGGGTGGTCCCGTGATCCACCGATGAGACCAGAATGGCATCCATCAGACGGGCTTCAGCCGGTTTGGGCGGAATCCCCTTCCAAAGCAGATAGACCATAGCTCCAAAGCTGAGTTTTTCCATAGCTTCGGTGATTTCAACTCCGCGAACAACTAAGCTGCCTTGCGACGTATCCGTAATCGCGGTTTTCCAGACATCAGGTTGCGTTGCCAAGTGCATATCCTCCGTAGTTCTTTATACCTAAAGTATAAGATTTTTTCCGATGAGTCGCAACGGTTGGTTCCGTATTCTTGATAAGCTGACCCGGAAATGGAACCAACGCGGGAAATTGTGGTAAAATGGTACAAAGCGTTGTCTGAACGCAAGTACCTCTTGAATTGAAAGCAATCGTCGAACGCATGAAGGGTCATGCAAACGGCGTGGATCGAAACGAGCCTCGGAGGTCAAGATGTCACGACTGCTCTCGTCCCTGTTGCTTCTTGCGGCACTGCTGATCGGCTCAATCACGGCAGTCTTTGCCGGAGAAAAGAGCACCACACCTTTTGTCGGTGTCTGTCCCGGTGAAGTGACGTCCGATGTTGCACTGGACTATGGCGTTCAAGCCGGTCAAGGTATTTTGGTCGAGTGCGTCGTGCCGGGTTCACCCGCGGAAAAGGTGGGATTCCGGACGAACGACGTGATCACGAAATTAGCCGGTTTTCCTATCACCGGACCGGCGGAGTTCCGGACTCAACTCAAGAAATACAAGCCGAATGAGTCCGTTGACATTACCTACCTGCGCGGCGGCAAGGAAAAGACCGTTCCGGTGACGCTCACCCGGCGGAATCAGGAAGATTTTCTGGAAGAATTTAAGGCCAATCTGAAAGACGAGAAAATTCACACCGAAATTCTTCCCTGGATCTGGGCGGGCAGCAAGAAGCACAAAAGTAAAGTCGCCTTTGCCGGCATTGTGACTCAGGAATTACAGGATGGGCTGGCCGACTATTTCAAGGTGAAAAAAGGCGCGTTGATTTCTGAAGTAGTGGAAGGCTCGGCGGCGGAAAAAGCCGGTTTGAAAGCAGGGGATGTGATTGTAAAAATCGGCAACGAAGATATCGAAGATGAAGGCGACGTGCGTTCCGCTATTCGCGATCATGATCCCGGCGACAACGTGGATTTCATCGTCTATCGCAACGGTGCGCAGATGACGATCAACGTTACGCTGGGCGAGCAATACGGTTCGAATGACGGCAAAGGCCGCACGATTGAGATTTGGACGGATGATGACGAGTTGGGTCAAGTTATCATTGAAACACCGGAACCGCCCGAACCGCCCGAATTACCTGAATTCCCCCGAGTGATCGAACCGGATCTGGATAAGTTTCAAGAGCAGGTCAAGTCGCTTCGCATTCAATTGGATAATCTGCCGGACATGAACGCGAAGATCCAACGGGAAGTCAATAAACTTCGGGCCAGCAGCACGCAAGTGTTGGACGACTCGATTGCACCGCAGGATCAGACGCGGATAACGATAATTCAACCGACGAGCTTCAGTCAGAGGTGGGATGAAAGCTTCGCCCGCTTGCGCGCCCGGCTCCTCGAAACCTATGAACAAGTCCGGCTGGAAATGCTGCAAATTAAATTTCATCTCCAGCGCTATGCTGAAAAGGTGTGGGATGTGATTGCCTAAGGCAAGACGCCTTTGCGTCCATTACCCCCGCTTGCACGAATCACAGATACAAGGCCGGCCGATTGAGAGGCCGGCCTTTCGTTGTATTTAAGGAGGATTATGGAAACAACGTCCACATGCCCTAACTGCGGGCATACGGTAGCCGTATACCGGAATCCGTTTCCCACGACAGATATCGTGGTCATCCGTGATGAGAAGGTGCTCTTAATCAAGCGGCGGAACCCTCCTCCGGGATGGGCTTTACCGGGAGGGTTTATTGACTATGGCGAGTCGGCAGAGGCTGCGGCGGCTCGGGAATTAGGCGAGGAAACTGGTCTTCATGCTAATAAACTAAGGTTGTTAGGTGTCTACTCGGAGCCAGGGCGCGATCCCCGCTTTCATACCCTAACGGTCGCTTATTTGGCTGAAGCAGAGGGTGATTTGATGCCGGGGGATGATGCCTCCGAGGCAAAATGGTTTCCCGTTGACCGCTTGCCTGAGCCAATTGCCTTCGATCATCGTCAGATTATTACCGATGCCCTAAAAGTACCGCATTAATCCCTCAAATTATCCCTATCTCCTTTCAGGGGTTGACATGATCTTTCCGTGTGCGTATATTGCGCGGCGAGCTATTTCCGGCCACGCAGTCCACGGTTCCGCGACCCTGACCGCCTTGCCCTTCCTTCGAGTACCTTCATGCAAATCCGGCTTGTCAAAACCATTTTCTACAAAGAGCTGCGAGACGTCCTCCGGGATCGTCGGACGCTCTTTATGATGATTGTTCTGCCAATCCTTCTCTATCCGCTGTTGATCCTCGGATTCGGGAGTTTTGCTGCCAGTCAAGCCATGAAACTGGCTAAAAAGCAGACTAAGGTCGCCGTGATTGGGATGCATGCCGGCGGCACGTTGACCGTGATGCTGGATTCTTTAAGCGGCATGAGCATTGTGGATACCGCAAATTGGAGATCGCGAATCATTGACGGCACTCTTGATGCGGCGGTGATTATCCCTTCGGGATTTATTGATTCGCTGGCGGAGGGGAGAACGCTGGAAATCGGCTTGTATCATAACAGCAGCCGGGAAGTGTCGGGTCATGTTCGAGACCGGATTGAGCGAACGGCAACCATTTTCCGGGATCAGATCGTGGCGCGCAGATTAACCGCTCTGGGTGCAGATACATCTGTCTTGCGGCCGTTCCGTGTGCACAGCGAAAATCTGGCGACGCAAGAGCAGAGGCAGGGGGATTTGCTCGGAAAGATGCTGGGTTATCTTGTGATCATGATGATGATCATGGGAGCATTCTATGCCGCGCTGGATTTAACGGCGGGTGAAAAGGAACGAGGGACTCTGGAAACCCTGTTGGTATCCCCGGCCAGCCGCGCCGATATCGTACTGGGAAAATTTCTGACCGTTGCCGTGATATCGGTGGTTACGGCATTTTTAAATCTGCTAAGCATGGGCGGCACGTTTGCTTACGGTATGGCGCTTTTAGGCCGCGTAACGTCCAAAGCGCTGCCGGCGATGGCAATTTCCCCGGTATCCTTGCTGTTGTCGCTGCTGCTGATTCTTCCGTTGGTGGTTCTCTTTTCATCCGTCTGTATTGCCGTAGCCGTAAACGCGCGCAATTATAAAGAGGGTCAAAGTCTTCTCACGCCCGTGTATTTGGCGGCGATCATGCCCGCGATGATTTCCTTGGTGCCGGGAACAGAGATGACGCCCCTCATGGCTCTGGTGCCGATCGCCAATGTATCCCTTCTCATCAAAGAATTTTTAATGGGGAATTACCTTTGGCTGCAAATGTTCATTGCATTTGCGAGTACGTCGGTTCTGGCTGCCGCGGCATTGTGGTGGGCAACCGAGCAGTTCAAGAATGAGGCGGTGTTATTCCGCCACGCGGAGGATTTGCGCTGGTCGCCGCTGCAGTGGCTGCGCAAGCTTCGCGTAGTCCGGCAAGGTTTGAACCTGTCGTTTCCGTCACCCGCGTCGGGATTGATTGTCCTAACGGCGGCGATTATTCTCATGTTAACCGTCGCAACGCCTTCAGGAAACAGATCAATCGAGTTGACTATACTGCTTGGGCAATTCGCAATTGTGCTGCCGCCGCTGCTGACGCTGCAGCGCGGAAAATATGACATCCGCCAAGCTCTGAAACTGACGCTGCCGCGGTTTGCAGCGTGGCCCGCGACGGTTGTCTTGATGATCGGCGGTTGGCTGCTGGCCGTCGAGTTGGCTTCGCTGCAGAATCTACTGACGCCGTTTCCCGAAGAATTCGTTCGGAAGTTCGAACAGTTTTTCGCCGATCTCAACCGTTTGCCGTTGGGACGGAGCCTCCTTTTGGTCGCTGTATTGCCCGGAGTCTGTGAAGAGATTCTGTTCCGGGGTTTTCTGCTGCAGTCGTTTCTGCCGAAACTCGGGAAGACCGGCTCTGTAATTGCCGTTGGATTGGCATTCGGGCTGATGCATATGGATGTATATAAGTTTTTCTCTGCGGCGTTTTTAGGAATTTTACTCGGCATAATTGTGCTTCGAACCGGATCCCTGTTCCCGGCCATACTTGCTCACATGTTGAACAATTCTTTTTCGTTTCTCGTGCAGAAATATCAAGACTATCTGCCGGGCGTGGCTTGGCTCGATGAGAAAGCCGCAGTGCTGCTGCCTTGGCATATCGTCCTCATTGCCGCTGGATTCGTGGCCGCGGGACTATTCTGGCTGAAGCGAATCGAGACAGAAGGATAATCCGGTTCTTCGATATGGAGCGGAGCTTCGCCGAAAAATCCCGGCGCAAGCAGCGCATCCAACTTTCTAAGATCATTTTCGTCTCATATCGGATGGGTAAGCCATGACTTCATTCGTGCCTTCCACCATTAACGGCCTGCTCGAACAAGCCTGCCGGTTGTGGCCCGATCGGCCTTATCTGCAAGTGCGCGCCGGTGAGACAATGCATTCACTCACGTATCGCGAAGTAACCGATCAGGCGCAAGCCATCGCTCATCTTTTGATCGAGAAGGGAGTTCGTCCGGGCGATCGGGTGGCCTTACTGTCGGAAAACCGCCCCGCTTGGGTGATTTCCTATTTGGCGATCCTCTGCGCGGGGGCAACCGTTGTTCCCATTGACTCGCTCATGTCACCGGCGGAGATTGTGAATATTCTCAAGATGGCGCAGTCCCGGCTTCTGATGACGACGAAGAAGTTCGCCGAAGCCGTCACCGACTCGGGCGGCGAGACGTTCACCACCGATATGTTTTTAATAGATAGTGATATCAGTCCTTCTAAAATTCCGCTGACAAACCAAAAAAAATGGGTGTGGCCGAATATCAAGCCCGCCGATATCGCAGTGATTATTTTTACATCCGGCACGACGGGATTCTCGAAGGGGGTTGTGCTCACGCATCAGAATCTCTGTTCGGACGTGCAGGCGGTATTAAACGTGCGCGTGATTCAGGAAGACGATAACTTCTTGCTGCTCCTGCCGCTTCATCATACCTTCTCTTCCACGGTGAATATGCTGGGTACGCTGGCTTTGGGAGCCAAAGCCACGTTTGCGACGAGTTTTAAGTCCCGCGACATTGTGGACGATATTCGTATTTCCGGAGTGACGCTGCTGGTGGGCGTGCCGCAGGTCTTCGAGAATATCATGAACGGTTTTAAGCGCGCCATTTCGGATTCCCCGCTGCCGAAGCGAATGTTATTCCATCTGATTTTCGGCATTTGTGCAGTGCTGCGACATGCGAAAATTAAGGCAGGCCGGCTGCTCTTTCGGTCGGTTCGCGCGAAAGCGGGTTTGGGAACATTACGGAATTTAGTTTCCGGCGGCGCCGCCTTACGGCCTGAAGTCAATCATTTCTTCGAACGAATGGGATTCACATTGCTGCAGGGATACGGTTTGACGGAAACCAGTCCGGTGCTGACCTGCTGTCTTCCGCAGCACAATCGCATCGGATCGGTCGGTAGAGCTCTGCCGGGAGTTGTGCTAAAAATTGACAACGTGGAACCGGACGGAGTGGGAGAGATCTGCGCGCGCGGGCCGATGATCATGCACGGGTATTTCGAAAATCCCGATGCCACCGCGGAAATTATGCGGGACGGCTGGTTTCACACGGGAGATGCGGGGTATCTTGATCCCGACGGCTATTTGTATATCACAGGCCGCATCAAGAACGTGATCGTAACCGGTGCCGGAAAAAACGTGCATCCGGAAACGATTGAATCCGTTTTGAACCTCGCGCCGTTCATTTTGGAATCCTTAGTGCTGGGAGTACAGAGAAAACGCGGCCCGGGTGAAGAACTGGCCGCGTTGATCGTGCCGGATAAATCGTTTGTTGAAGCCGAGCAAAGCCGGGGACACAACGTTAATTTGGAAGCGGAAATCAAATCCGTGGTCAGCGCGTACAATCATTCCGTTCCGGCTTACCGGCGCATTCGGCAGTGGAAGATTCGGGAGGAGGAACTGGAAAAAACATCCACGCGCAAGGTCAAACGCTATCTCTATCAGCACGCGTTTCAAAGTGTATAGAACGGATCACGGCGCGTCGCGCAGATCGCGGATGAACCAGCCGGCCGCCCCGACCAATGTTGCGCTGACACCGATCACGGCGAAAAGAATATGCGTGGGGAGGACGGATGCGATGATTCCGGTGAGACCGCTGCTGACGGCGGAAAGTCCGACCACCGTGAAGTAAATCAAACTGAACACGCGGCCTTGCAGATGCGACGGAACTTCCGTTTGCACGAGGGTGGAGCGGGGAACGAGAATGAACGGCACACCGATGCTGTGAATGAACCACACCACGAGAGACGGCAGCAGCGAATGAACAAAGAATAATGGAACGAACGTAATGCCGTCGAACATGATCGCATAGAGCAGCATTCTCCCGCGCGGCAAACGTTTGGCGACGCGGTTGACCAACAAGCTTCCCGCGATCATGCCGAGAGCGAAAGCCGCTTCGGTGGCCGCATAAGCCTGTGCACCGAGTCCAAGATGCAGACGCACATAAAGCGGTGTGCCCACCATTGCCGGACCCATGATAAAAAGATTATCAACGGCCGTGACCAATAAAAGTCCCCGGATCAATCCGTGGGATTTTGCGTAAGTAAGCCCGGCGCGCACTGAACGCGTGGAATCGGCGGCGGAATCATGAGCAATCGGTCGGGGACGCAGAAAAAAAAGAAAAGCCAGTGACGCGGCATAGGTTGCGGCGTCGGCGTAGAATAATCCCGTGAGTTTGGCCCACGGGAGGATCGCGGCGGCCAGCAGCGGACCGACGAAATAGGCCATGCCGTACGATGTTTGCAGGATGGATCCGGCGCGGGTGAGTTCGTGCTTTGCGACGATCTGCGGAACGATGGATTCGCGCGCGGGAAAGAAGAGAGTCGTGAAAATAGCTATGGAAAATGCGAGCAGCCCGAGCAGCAGGCCGTTCATGCGGCCCAGGAGATACAGAGTGGGAATCAGCGCCACGAGCGCAATGCGGGCGGCGTCGGAGAGGATCATCACGTGTTTGCGATTCAGACGATCTACGAGCGCGCCCGCGAAAACGCTGGCAATCACGGCGGGAAGATACTGCGCCATGCCGATCAAGCCGGTGGCCACTGTTGAACCGGTCAGCTCGTAGATAAGCCACATGATCGCCACTTGATGGAGCGAGTCTCCGGCGGTGGAGATGAATCCCGCCGCACCGAGCGGCCACAGACCTTTGGGAAGCCCGCGAATCATCGTGCGGTTCGCGTTTCGTTTTCTGTTAAATTGGAAAACATACCATGATCACGATTGTTTCTTTCGGATCGCACAATCCGGAACGGCAGGTTGAATTAAAAGCAGGCATTGAAAAATTGATGACGGGCAAGTCGCATGCTCTGCTGTTTCCTGCGAATGAAAAAGCTCTGTTGGATGCGGCGCGGGATGCGGAGATCATTCTGACGTGGCGGCTGACGGAGGCCATGTTTCACGCGGCGCGCCGTTTGAAGTGGGTGCATATCGGCAACGCGGGAGTGGAAAAAAGTCTGTTTCCTGCCGTTGCAGAGAGTGACGTCTTAATGACCAACGCGCGCGGGATTCACGGAGCCTATATGGCGGAGTGGACGCTCGGCGCGCTCTATTATCTTGCGCAGCGATTTTCCGAAGCGGAGGCTTGGCGGTGCGATCACGAGTGGAAACCGCGCAAAGACGCCATGACGCAGGACAGATTTTTGCTCGAAGGAAAGCGCGCCTTGCTGATCGGATACGGATCTGTCGGGCGGGCCATCGCGCAGAAACTTGCGGCGGTGGGAATTCTTTGCGAGGCGATTGCCGCACAACCGCGCCCGGCGGAAATTCCCGTTCACGCTGTCGAGTATTTGGAAAAGCTTATCGGTCAATTCGATATCGTAATTGTCGCCGTGCCGTTTACACCGCAGACGCGCGGACTTGTGAGTAGAGAAGTGCTCTGCAAGATGAAACCGGGAGCCATTTTAGTGAATCTGGCGCGCGGAGTTGCGGTAGATGAAGCGACGATGATTAAAAGGCTGCGAAACGGCCGGCTTGCCGCTGCCGCATTGGATGTGTTTACTGAAGAACCGCTGTCGCAGGATTCACCGCTGTTCGATCTTCCCAATGTCTTTATGAGTCCGCATATTTCCGGCAACTTCCCCGATTATACGAAAAAAGTGCATGCGGGATTTCTGCGAAATCTGGAGCGGTATCTGAACGGACAGCCGCTCGAAAATGTGGTGGACAAAGTCCGGGGATATTGAAGGCGGAAAATGAGAAATTAGAAATGAGAAAGAAAAAATTCTTGCGTCGCGGCGGCAGGGCTCTCTACTCTTGCCCTGCCCCGTCAGCAGAACTCTTTCCTTCGCCGCGAGTGGGTGCCCCCACCCCTCGCGCGACGCAACCGCCGCATGGTGCGCCGTGGCGGGTGTGTCACCCGCCCGTCTTTCTTCTCCCCCTCCGTTCACGGGGGGGTTAGGGGGGGCGCTGTCCTGATCGCACTGCCGTGCGCGGCTACGACGCTTTCTATTCAGCATTCCTCGTTCATCATTCTCTTGTCTCGCCGTTGTCGCTCTCCTGAGCGGTCCGTGAAGCGAGATCTCGCCAAAGGCGGACAATGGCGACGCAACCGCCGCAAGGTGCGCCGAGCCGGGGTGTCCTTGCCCCGCACGTTTGTTCGCCGAGCCGCACGCCTCGTGCGGCCGAAATATAAAACAGCCTGATAAATTCGAATTCGTTTACATGATTTTGTTTCTGGCGCGTCCTTTCATCATTCATCATTCATCGTTTCTTCTTCATCCCTCATCCCTCAGCCCTCATCGAGTATTGTTTCCCCCCGTGGACGGGGGGACAAAAGGGGGGTCACCGCATCAACACAATCTTCCTTGTCCTCACTTCCCTTCCCGTTTCCATCCGGCAAAAATACACACCCGATGAAAGCCCGCTGCAATTGAATTGCACGCGATGTTCTCCTGCAATCTGCCGTTCATTCAGAAGCATTGCCGCTTCGCGGCCCAAGACATTATAGAGTCGCAACGAAACACGTTGTGTTGTCGGCAGCGAATAGGCGATCTGTGCCGTGCTGTTGAACGGATTGGGATAGATGCTCAGGCTGATCTCTGAGGGAATAGGAACTGGTCGAACGGTGACCGGCGAAATCGAATCCGGAATGACAAATTCGGAAAGGAATCCATCAGACCAATTACTCCGTAGCGACTGATAGGCATTGGCCGTGATCGGGAAATTGCCGGAACCGGTTTCACCTACTAACCAAACCGTGTCCGCAGAAGTAAAATACACACCGTTCAGCCATTCAATGCCGCTTCCACCGAAGTAACTACTGTATTCCAACCGGGACAAATCCATACTCAAACGGCTGATGAACATGCCGTGGGATACCGTGTCAAACGCCCCCGGTGTAATCGGAAAATCCGGCCCGGCTGTTTCACCCGCTATAGTGAGACTGTGTTCGTCCCCTGTTACCTTGAATACAGATTCATAGGTACTGCCCCCCAAATACGTGGAATAGAGGATGGAATCGGGGAATCGGATAACAGTGATGAAACAATCCTGCGAACCCAAAAGCGCCGTATCAAAGGCAGCGGCGGTAACGGGGAAGTCTGCCGATCTTGTCGATCCAACCAGAACTATCCGATTGACATCCAGGGCATATACATCACCCAATCCATCGGGTCCCGACCCCCCTAAATAGGAACAATATACAAGTTGATGCTCCGCCAAATTCCACTCCATTAGAAAAGCGTCATTAAAACCGCTGCTCGGTCCTCCTCCGGAAGCATTCTGCGATTGCAATGCATCATCCGTTACCCGGAAATTAGAACTTGAGGTTGCTCCTACTACCCAGACAACCCGTGATGATATAAATACAATATTCCCTGCTTGATCTAAATAGTTGCCGGGAATGTAAGTTGAATAATCAAGTCGAATCTGTACTGGATTGAAGATCGTGAAAAATCCATCGGGACCCCATTCGCGATTCAAGGCTAACGCATCTGCTGTAACCGGAAACTCATCCGAATCTGTTTGACCCACTAAAATGAGGCTACCTAAAGTATCAAGCGTGAAATCCTTGACCATATCCATCCCGCTTCCCCCTAAATAGGAACTGTAAAGCAGTTCAGAACCATCTGCCGACAAGCAGGTGATAAAACCCTCATATCCCCCCCCCCAAGTTGTATCCAGAGCGTCAACCGTGAGCGGCCAACCTATTGCGCCGTCCCACGCAATGTCGCCTGCTGTCCAGAATGCGTTTTCCCGATGGTGTATGCCACTTGGGTTCACATAACCTTGTCCGCCCAAATAAGTTGAGAATACTAATGAATCCCCATCGGCCGTCAATTCCGTCACGAAACCCGGCTTGGACCCCGACCGATGATCCTGAAAAGCTCCCGGTGTGGTCGGGAAATCCGTGGAATAAGTATTACCGCAGACAAGGATACAGCCGTCGTCAAGAATGTCAATTCCCGTAATAACATCTCCGGAATTACCGCCCAAATAGCTGCTGTAGAGCAAGGGATCAATCACCATGCCGATATTCCGGTCGTAGCCGGAACAGGCAAGCCGGATTGTGTTGCCGCTGATGATTTGATAAACCACCGCCACTTCTTCCCGCTTGCCCTGCCAATTCTGACAGGCATACGGGGCTTTCTCGCGGATTGCACCTAAAGAGGTTTGCAGAATCAGATTGCCCTGAATGTCCGTGCGAAGCGGGGCATCCAAGCCGTCATACTGAATCTGTATCACTGATGGATCAACTCCCGCCGCCAGATGATAGACCGATTCGATTCCCTGCGCTTCGATTCGATATTCGACATCCACTCCCGCCCAAACATTCTTAGCCATTACTCTGCGATAGTGTCCCACCAAACTCCGCCACCGGCAGCTATCCGGTCCCAAGAAATAATTGCTGTAGTGCGGCAGTCTGTCTTCACCGACGATCTCCGGATTCGTGCTCGCATTCAGGTACTTCACTTTTACCACATGCCCGCGTACAGACTCCGGCTGCGATTCCCGCCTTTCCCACGGCATGCGGTCAGGCTCTTCAGTAACCGCCGACCGTTCGTATTGCCGGAGGTCAATGGTCAGTCCGTCGGAGGTAACAAAATAACTTCCGCCCGCCCCGTCATACCGAAAAGCAAACGGCGCCTCCCACTGTCCTTCATTCGCCACAAAAAAAGAAGTGCGGGGAAGGTCGGCGGCGAGGAGGGTTCCGCAGAAAAGAAAAGCGAGGAAGAATTGTAGTTTCATATTAGAAATTGCGCTTAGTCCGCCGAGCCGCACGCCTCGTGCGGCCGGAATGTAAACATAGAATGAGTGCGAACAGCGTTTGATCTCTCGATTTTCGAGCGGGCGAGGCGCCCGCCTCGGCGGAAAAGCCAACATTCACTGATCCTTTCCGCATCGTAAAGCGATGCGAGATCTCGTTTGCTTCGCAAACGGACACTGCGTTCAGAATGACCACAATATGATTCCCGTTTTCTCGTTTCTAATGTCTCATTTCCGATTTTCCCCAAAACATCCGTGCATGCAGGTTATCTTTCATTATCCGCCTCTATCCACCTTTCCTGCTGAAAATCCAAATGAGCCGTGTTTTTACCCCCCAAAAACCGAAAAAATCCGAAAACCGTAAGCCTAATTTCTGTGTAAGACTACGCTGCCGAGACTACAATTCTCCCTATGACTGAACTATCCACACTCTGTTGATAGCATAATCCCAATATTTTCAACTTCTAAAAATTTCCAGAAACTCGCTTGCACCCATCGTCACATCGCAAGTGCTCGTGCCCGGTTTCCACTTGCGTGCCTGTCTGGCAGAAAGAAGAGCGCGAAATATTGTATCCCTATAACAACGCGGCGACATATTTTGCAACCGCCGGGCTGGCGGTGAGGCCAGGGGATTCGATGCCGATGAGATTCACGAGCCCGGGCAGACCGCGATAACTCTCTTCCCGAATGTAAAAATCGCGCGGCAGCTGACCGGGACGCGTGAGCTTGGGACGAATGCCCGACATCACTGGACTCAAACGCGCAGGATCAATGGGCGGAAGATAACGCGAAATGCTTTCTGCAACTATCTGCGTTGGAGCATCTGTAAAGGAATAGTCTTCAATTTTTTGATCCATGTATTCCGCCGTAGGCCCGAAACGCAAACCGCCGCCAGTGTCCACCGTCGCGTGAATGCCGAGAGATTTCAGAGATTTGTCCGGCACGGGATAGACCAGATGCCGGATTTTTAATGCCTGTCCGCCTTCGAGCGTAAAGTAATAGCCCTTCGCCCAGAGCAGATCAAGTTCCAGTGATTGAACATCCATGCCGAACATTGCCGCGATACGATCAGCGTACAAGCCCGCGCAGTTGATGACCATCGCGGTAGTAATTGAAGTGCGCGTGCCGGATGTATCGCGGATAGTTAATTCGTAAGAAGATTCCCCCCCATG
>RPQS01000056.1 GCA_003818605.1 Candidatus Zhuqueibacterota bacterium
CTTGTAGCCGTAGCGGTCGGCGAAGC
This sequence comes from Candidatus Zhuqueibacterota bacterium, assembly GCA_003818605.1. Taxonomy (GTDB): domain Bacteria; phylum Electryoneota; class RPQS01; order RPQS01; family RPQS01; genus RPQS01. The sequence continues at coordinate 27 of RPQS01000056.1, forward strand.
CGCCGGAAAGCATGGGGGTTAACGATTGGATGATGGCCCAAGTGGAGAAAATAAAGCCTTTTTGCGTCTGCGAAAAATGCAGACCTCCGGGAGCATCCGCCTGTGCGATGTAAATCGGGATGACCACGCGCACGCCATAGTATGCACAACGTTCGAACATTTCGATGGTGTTGAGCATCCAAAAAGTGCGGGGGAAGCTGCGGATCTGAGTCAGAAGGCCGGTGCGGGATAAACTCATAGGTTGGGGGGATACGGATTTAGCAGCACAGTGAAGGTTAATGCATTAATTTAATAACTTTATTTGTGAAAGGCAATTAGGATTGTATTTTCAGGAATTTACCGCTCTCTTGTTAACCTTACAGAATGAAAGACGGCGGCCAGAGGCCGCCGCAAGCCGCAAATAGTATAATATGAAGATTCCGGGAGGATCTAATGACCCTCCTTCGGCACGCATTATTTGACGGAGAAGCTCAGGGAGACGACGGCGGTGATGTCTTTGTCGAGGGAGGAGGTATCATAGATACCATAGTCGCTCACTTCGGTCGAGTTGCGGGCGGTGATTTGAAAGACACCCATGCGCGCATTGCGGACAGGACCGATTTTACAGCCGGCACTTTCGGCAATAGTTTTCGCGCGATTCTGGGCATCCTTAGTGGCCTCGGCGAGCATCTCCACGCGCACGTCGGCGAGTTTAGTGAACAGGTATTCCGGCGGGAAAGACATAAGTGGCACGCCATCGCTGATTAACTCCGCCGCCTGCCGCGATAAAGCCGCTATGGAATCCACCTGATCGGAGCGGACTTCGAATCGCTGCGTCAGCCGATAGGCGAGGATTCTTCCCGTGCGGCCGCGATCCGTATATTCTTCGATCTGATCCGTTTCCACGGAAGGTAAAGTCACGATATTTTCGGGGACACGATGCTGTTTAAGATAGGCTTTCACGCGATCCGTATATCGCTTGACATCCTGATAAGCCGCCTGCATGGTGGGCTGCTGGCTGGAGACCGAACCCCGCCAGACAATATAATTGGAACGGATCGGACGGCGGGCTGACCCTGTAACCGTGATCGTATCATTGCCGCGCTTGATGTTGCCGATAGCTCCGCCGAGGATTACAGAAGAGATTACCAACGCCACGGCGAGGCCGAGGATACCCCAATGCTGGGAACTGCGTTCGTTCATGGAGCCTCCGATTGGATGGGGACAGAGACAAATAAAGTCTTGCTATCTTTCGATACAAGACCTTACTGGGGGGAACAATGGCTCCGGAGGAGGGATTCGAACCCCCGGCCTAGTGGTTAACAGCCACCCGCTCTACCGCTGAGCTACTCCGGAAAACGAGACTTAAATTTAAGGAATTGACAGAATAAAGTCAAGCAGAAAGACATGATTTTAATCTCAGAAATTGTTCTATACTATTGTTATACAGTATATTGCAAAATTGGTTAATATCAACCATGAAGCTGGATGAGGAATAATCAACTCCGAGGCAACGATTCGGGTTTCTACTTGCAGATGGAGCAGTTACATCTTGCATATCAGCATCTCTATATGCATATTTACCATAGACTGAATTTTAATCCAAGGGGAGGTCTTTCATGGGCAGACACAAACCGGAGATGAACAGACTGCATCGCCGCAAGAACAAGAAGCGGAAAGAAAAGGAACAGGCTGCGAAAAAAGCGGGGAAGAAAACGTGAGCGAGTGCATTTTCTGTAAAATCATAGCGCGCGCGATTCCGGCTACGATTGTGCGGGAAACGGACGACATTTTAGCATTTCGGGACGTGAATCCGCAAGCGCCTCAGCACATTCTAATCGTGCCCAAGCGGCATATCGAGAAATTGGCGGATCTTGACGATTCGGATGCCGCATTGATGGGGAGAATGCTGATCGAGATCAGCAAACTGGCTCATGAACTGGATATGGAAACGCAGGGATACCGTTTAGTTCTGAACAACGGATCGGATGCCGGGCAATCGGTGTGGCATATTCACGCACACTTGATGTCGGGCCGCCCATTCCGCTGGCCGCCGGGATAGAAAATTCCGGGACTCCTTTGCAGAGAACAGATTCCGGCCGCGCGGGGACAAACCGCACGGCGTCTTGTAATGTGTGTCGCCATTGCCGCTCGGGAGAGCGACAACGGCGAGGAACTTATAATATCTGAGGAAAGAATTGCCGCAAACTGCAGGAGAAGAACGACCGGTTATGGAGGCCGCGTCCGACGCATCAACGGACGAGCCCTCGCAGACGATCACACTGCTGAAAGATCGTCTGACCGAAATGTTCCGGGCGGTGCCCGACATTTTGGCTGCGGGCACAATCGAGGAGAAACTGCGTCTCGCATCGGAAACGCTGACGGGGGCACACTTCTTCCATTCCTGCACGCTCTATCTGGAAGACGTAGAGCAAGACGTCGTTTGCTTTCACACCGGCATGACGTCCGTTCCGCCGATTCCCGTGGGCGAGAGGTATCGTCAGCTTTTTTCGATGCTCGGCGAAGAAATGACGGCGCGCATCGTCCCGACGGAAGAGACAAGGGAAGGGTCGAGCGGACTTTCCCTCTTAGTGCCGATGAAGAATCACGAGGGGAGAACCATCGGAATCGCAGAGCTCCTTCTTGCCGATGATTCTTTATGCACGAAAGAGATGCTGGCGCTGTTGGAAGTTTTTCTGATGGAGACCGCGCAGTCCGTCGAGCAATTCCAGCTGGAACGCGAATTAGAGAAGAGTGAAGCCACGTACCGGTCATTGATTGACAACGTAAGCGACGTCATTTTCCAAATGGATCCCGAAGGACGGATTACATTTATCAGCAGGCAGATTTTCGATCTGATGGGGCTGCAATGGAAAGAGGTGTTGGGCAAAAGCGTTTTTGAATTCATCGTCGAACGAGATATTCAGCGGGTAAAGGATTCCTTCGGTGATTCTTTAAGCGGCCGTCCGGTGGTGATGGATCTGACACTGCTCAGACCCGACGGGCGGGAGGTGGTCGTGTTCGTTTCTACGAATCCGATTAAAGAGGGGGGAACGGTCATCGGAATTCTGGGTATTGCGAGGGATGTGACGGAAAAGCGGCGGCTGGAAGAACAGATCCGCCGTTCGGAAAAACAGTACCGCGCGTTGACGGAAAATGCCTATGACGCGATTCTTCTCTTAGATCCCGAGACCATGGAGATTGTAGACGTGAATCCGCAGGTGGAGCACTTAACGGGTTATTCACGAAACGAATTATTATCCATGACGGCAGTGGATCTCCGACAGCCGGGATTCAAAGAAGAGATACGCAGACGGATTGATGAAGTGATGCGGCAAGGTCCGAGTCGTTTTGAGGATACGCCGCTGATCCGTAAAGACGGCTTGGAAGTGAACGTGGACACGGCCGCCAGCGTATATGAAGTCGAAGGCAAGGCGTATTATCAGGCTATTCTACGCGATATATCCGCTCATAAAAACATGCGTGAAGCTTTACGCAGGCGGATTATGGAACTGCAGATTCTTTCGGAAGTCAGCGATGCGTTGCAGTCGGCCGTAGATCTGCAGAGCGTGATGGGCATTGTGCTGACCGGCGTTACGGCGGGAAAAGGCTTCGGATTCAACCGCGCGTTCATTTTAAGCTATGATAAAGTGAACAACGAACTGCGGGGAGAAGCCGGATTGGGACCGAAATCCGCGGAGGAAGCCGGGAAAATCTGGTCGGAACTGCAGGAGAAGGGGCTCAGCTTATCGGAGATCTTAGACGTTAAGCTGCACGCTTTTCCTCGCGAGGCGGACGAGATTTTCGAATACGCGCGCAATTTCGTCATTACCTTAGATAATGAAGAAAACGTATTTGCCCGAGCCATCCGCAATCGGGAAATTCTTTTAGTGGATCGAAGCGCGGAAGATCCGCATTTGTCCGATGAATTCCTCAACCTCTACACACCGCAGGAATTCGCCGTGGCGCCGCTGGTGACGCGTGATGATGTGATGGGCGTGCTGCTGGTGGATAATTTTTACAGCCGACAACGCATTTTAGACGAGGACCTGCACCGGTTGCGGCTTATCGCTAACTCCGCGGCGTCCGCCATCGAACGCAGCCGGCTGCTCATCAGTTTAGAGCGGCGGCTGCATGAACTGACTCTCATCAATCAGGATTTAAAGGCCAGTCGCGAGCGACTAATCAAGACCGAAAGACTCTCGGCAATCGGCGAAGTGGCGGCTTCGGTGGCGCATGAAATCCGGAATCCGTTGACCGCGATCGGCGGCTTTGCGCGCAGCATTTTTTCGGCCATGAGTGAAGACGACAAAAACCGGCGAAAGGTGGAAGTGATTTTGGAAGAGACGGACCGTTTGGAGCATATGCTGTCTTCTCTTTTGGAATTTACGCGCCCGGCGGTGCCTCGGTTTACGAACCTCGATCTGAACGCGCTGATTCTGCAGACCGTCCATTTCATGGGGACAGAAATTGATCCCAGCGCCGTGCAAGTGGTTTATCAATTAGATCCGAATCTTCCCCGCGCGTGGGCAGACAGCCAGCAAATGCGGCAAGTGCTGTTGAATATCGTGCGGAACGCTCTGCAGGAAATGGCGGGCGGCGGTTCCTTAACATTCATGACCATTGAGCACGGCGGAGAGGTGCAGATTTCGATACGCGACTCCGGACCGGGAATACCTCCGGAAAATATGGAAAAGATTTTCGAGGCCTTCTTTTCGACAAAACCCGCGGGTTCTGGCTTAGGTTTAGCTATCTGTTCGCAGATTATCCGGAATCATAACGGACGGTTGGAGGCCTTTTCCCGGCCGAAAGAGGGCGCGACTTTTTTAATCACTTTGCCTATAGCGCAAAAACCTCTTGATTCTTACTGATTTCCAACGTATATTCGCTACATTCGTGAAGAACGGCTAACTTCTGAGGAAATAGAGTATGCTGAAGGCAAGAACGCTTGCTTTGTTTATTTTAGCCCTTGCGGTTTCGATTTCAGCCTGTAAAAAGGGGCCGACACAGGAGCAACTCTTCGAAAAAGCCAAGAAATTTCAGGAAGAAAGCAACTTCCAAGGGGCGATTGAATCCTATCAGGAAATCGTCAAGCGATTTCCTAAGTCCACACAGGCTCCACAATGCCAGTTTATGATTGGCTATCTGTATGCCAACCATATGAAAAATATGGAAATGGCTAAAGATGCCTATCGAACATTCATCCGTAACTACCCAGAACACGAATTAGTTAAAGATGCGCAATGGGAGCTTGACCATTTGGGTAAGGATGTCAATGAGATAGAGGAACTCAATAAAATTCTGGGTCGTGATTCGGGAGCCGTAAAATCGGACACGGCCAGTTAGGTTTTAGCGTATTTCCGACAAAGCACTCTATAGATCCCCGTGAGGGGATCTATTTTTTGAATCGGAACTTTCGGAAGAGTCTCGGTGTATACGAGGCGAGTCATTCGAAAAAACGGGGTTTTGAGAGGTATAACGGAGCCACATGGATCAGGACATTAGAGAAATCACATTGCGCATCGAGCGCGCAGCGGAATTAGCCGACCGCATCCTTGCGGAATCGGGGAAGGTTCTCTTCGGTCAGCGGTATATGATGGAGAGGCTGTTAGTGGGTCTCTTCGCCAACGGGCATGTCCTCTTGGAAGGGGTACCGGGACTGGCGAAAACGCTTGCCATTAAGACGCTGGCGGCTACGATGCAGGCGAAGTTTCAGCGGATCCAGTTCACGCCGGATTTGCTTCCCGCCGATTTAGTCGGAACGCTCGTGTACAATCAACGCGACGGTCAATTCACGACGCGGAAAGGTCCGATCTTCGCGAATTTCGTCTTGGCAGACGAGATCAACCGCGCACCGGCCAAAGTGCAGTCGGCACTCCTGGAAGCGATGCAGGAGAGACAGGTTACCATCGGAGACCATACATTTCCGCTGCCGGAACCGTTTTTAGTACTGGCTACGCAGAACCCGATTGAGCAGGAAGGAACGTATCCGCTGCCGGAAGCGCAGGTGGACCGTTTCATGCTGAAGGTTCACATAGATTATCCGAAGCGCGATGAAGAAGCGAAGATCATGCGGCAATACGCGCAGACGGAGATCCCGCCGGTGAACGCGGTGGTTGTGCCGGACGAAGTGTTGAAGATCCGCAAGCTGGTCGAAGATATCTACGTTGATCCGAAGATCGAAAACTATGTGCTGGATATCGTGTTTGCCACGCGCCATCCCGAGCAGCACAAGTTAGCCGATCTGAAGCCGCTCATTCAATACGGAGCGTCACCGCGCGCATCCATTTATCTGATCAAGGCCGCGCGAGCCCATGCCTTTATCCGGCGGCGGGGCTATGTGGTTCCGGAGGACATTCGCGCCGTCGGGTTGGACGTGCTGCGGCACCGCGTGATGGTCAGCTATGAGGCGGAAGCCGAAGAAGTGACCTCGGAAGACATCGTGAACAAGATTTTCAACTCCATCGAAGTACCCTGATCCGATCCGTGGAAACCAGAGACCTACTAAAAAAAGTCCGGCAGATCGAGATCAAGACGCGCGGCGTAGTGAATGAGATTCTGTCGGGAGAGTACCATGCCGTATTTAAAGGACGCGGCATGAACTTCGCTGAGGTGCGCGAGTACCAAGTCGGCGACGACGTGCGTTCGATTGACTGGAACGTGTCGGCGCGGATGGGGCATCCGTATATCAAACTATTCGAGGAAGAGCGCGAACTGTTGGTGATGCTTCTTTGCGACGTGTCCAGTTCTTCGCAATTTGGTTCCGGAGCCAGCTTGAAGATGGAAATGGCTACGGAACTGGCGGCGGTGTTAGCCTTTTCGGCGATTCGCAACAACGATAAAGTGGGCTTACTTCTGTTCACGGACAAGATCGAGAAGTTCGTGGTGCCGCGTAAAGGGAAGACTCACATTCTGCGCATTCTGCGGGAAATGCTCAATTTCGAGCCGGAGCGGGGCGGCACAAACATCCGCGCGGCACTCGAATTCATGAACTCCGTCGTTAAGAAGCGGGCGATTGTATTCCTGCTTTCGGATTTTATTGACAAAGATTATGAGCAGGCGGTGCGAATCGTAAGCCGGAAGCACGATTTAATCGCACTGCATATCAGCGATCCGCGCGAATACATTCTGCCCGATCTCGGAATCGTTCGCGTACGGGATGCGGAGAGCGGAAAACCGATGTGGGTGGACACCGGTTCGGCGCGCGTGCGGAAGCAATTGGAAGCCGGATTCCGTGGTTGGCAGGCGACCGTAAAAAAAGATTTCGAGAGATCGGGAGTGGACTATTTGCCGCTCAGCACAGACCGCGATTACGTACGGCCTTTGATACAGTTTTTCAAACGGCGGGAGCACAGACGATAAGATGAGAATTTTATCGTTTTTTCTGCTCATCGCATTTTATGCAGGCGCCGCATGGGGTGCGAGCGTAGACGCTTCGCTCCAACCCACAAGCGCGCACATCGGGGATACACTCGCTCTCGATATTCGAGTGAACGGCGCGAACAACCGGCCGATTCTGTTTCCCGTTCCATCCGACAGCGCGTTTGACATTCTGCGCATGGATACAACGCAGATCGGCAAGGGAAGAATCACTTTTACGCTGGCCGTGTATGACACGGGGGAATTCGCACTTGATGAAATGCCGGTAGTGGTCGGGCGCGACGCGAGTGCGGAAACGCTCTACACCGCGCCGATGTCGGTTCACATTCGTTCAATTCTACCGGATTCCGCGTCGTCTATTCAGCCGATCAAGCCGTATCGCGAGCATCCGTTCCAACTCCGCGAACTCTTGGGATGGAGTTGGATTCCCGGCGTATTGCTGCTCGGATTTTTGGGGTGGTGGCTTTACAGAAAGTACGCGCGAAAAAAGGCGGGGATCGGAGCGGCGGCTATTCCACTGCTGCCTCCGCATGAGGAAGCCGTACGCAATCTGATCAGCCTTCGCGACCGGAAATATCCGGCACGGGGGATGCTCAAGGAATTCTTCACGGATTTTTCGGTTATCATGCGGCGCTATCTGGAGAGGCGTTACGAATTCCCCGCGCTGGAAATGACAACGTATGAACTGGAACTGGAATTGGAAGACAAACGATTTGAGCGCGAATGGACTTCGCGTTTGATCCCGATATTGCATGAAGCCGACCTTGTAAAGTTTGCCAAACATATTCCCGATTCCAACCGATGCGACGAATGCATCACCGTTGGTTTTGAGCTTGTCGAGCGTACGAAGCCCCGACCTGAAGCAGAACAGGCGGAGGAGAAAGCCGCATGATATTCGCTCAACCGGAAATGTTCTGGCTATTTTTGATTCTGCCGGTTATGGCGTGGGTGCATTTTTTCCATGAAGACCGGCTCAACAGCGATTTTCATTATCCGACTCTGGCGCATCTGAAAACGGCGGGCAAGAGCATGCGGATTCGATTCCGGCATCTGCCGTTTGTTTTGCGGATTTTAGGCGTCGCGTTGTTAATCACTGTACTCGCGAGACCGCAGCTTTTCGATAAGGAGGTCAAGCACAACGTGGAAGGCATAGACATTATTTTATGTCTCGATACTTCCACGTCCATGGCGGCGGAGGATCTGAAGCCGAACCGGATTGAAGCGGCGAAAAAAGTGGCGGCGGAATTTGTCAAGGGACGCGCTTCCGACCGGATCGGGATTGTGCCGTTTGCGGCGCAGAGCTTTACGCAGTGTCCATTGACCACGGATTACGGAGTAGTGGTCAGCCTGCTCGAAGATCTGCACATGGGGATGGTGGAAGACGGTACGGCTATCGGAATGGCGCTGGCAACGGCTTTGAATCGTTTGCGGGAATCGGAAGCGAAGAGCAAAGTGGTGATTCTGCTCACAGACGGGCAGAATAATCGCGGGGAGTTGGATCCGGTGACGGCGGCTCACGCCGCAACGGCACTGGGTATCCGCGTCTATACGGTGGGAGTGGGTACGCGGGGATACGCACCATATCCGGTTCAGACCGTATTCGGCAAGCGCTATCAGAACGTACCGGTCAACATTGACGAAGATATGCTGAAAGAAATGGCTAAGCTGACGGGTGCGAAATATTTCCGCGCAACAGACGAACGGACACTGCGGGAAATCTACCGGGAAATTGACCGGATGGAGCGTACGAAAGTCAACGTGGAAGAATACCGCCGCGTGGCTGAAATGTACGGGCCGTGGCTGTGGGGAGCGTTACTGCTGCTCACGCTGGAAGTCGTCTTGAACCTGACCGTGTGGAGGAAGCTGCCATGATTCGGTTTGAACACGTTTGGATATTGTGGCTTCTTTTACTTGTACCGGCTTGGATTGCGGTTTTAGCTTTTACTTACAAGCGCAGACGGCAGGCGGCTGCGCGATTCGTGAGCGAACCGCTGCTGGAGCGGGTAGCGCGCACGATTAGTTCGGGGCGCGCCCGGGCTAAAAATGTGTTATGGATTATCGCATGGACACTGCTGGTTTGCGGCGCGGCCGGGCCGCAGGTAGGCACGCGTTTGGAAGAGGTGAAGCGCGAAGGCATCGATGTGGTATTGGCAGTGGATCTTTCCAATAGTATGATGTGTCAAGATCTCACGCCGTCTCGATTAGAAAATGCCAAACAGGAGATGCTGACCTTTGTAAACGGATTGAAAGGGGATAGAATCGGAATCGTGGCTTTTGCCGGAACCGCATTTATTCATTGCCCGCTGACCACGGATTATGGAGCGGTGAAATTGCTGCTTAGGGTTTTAAAGCCCGATTTGGTTCAGGAGCAGGGAACGGCTTTAGCGGACGCGATAGAATCCGCGCGCAAGGCCTTCAACACTCCCGAGGTTAAGAGCCGCGTATTAGTGATTATCACGGACGGGGAAGATCACGAAGAGCAGGCCGTGGACGTGGCGCGCAAGGCGGCGGAGGAGGGCATTCGCGTTTATACTATCGGCATGGGAACGCCGCAGGGCGCACCGATTCCGGTCAAGGACAAGAAGGGAGCGGATGCGGGATTTAAGCGAGACAAGTCGGGCGCGGTGATCGTCACCCGATTGAACGATATTCTGCTGGAGAAGATCGCGGAAGCCGGCAACGGCCAGTATTTGCGAGGAACGCAGAGCGGTCAGGAATTAGCGGCGATCTGGAACGACATCTCAACAATGGAGAAAAAGGAGTACGGTAAAAAGCAATTCACGTCATTCGAGAATCGTTTTCAATATCTGGTACTGCCGGCACTGCTGTTGTTATTCGGCGAATTCTTTCTATCCGAACGCAAGGGACATTTCTGGATCAGCGACATTATCAACCGTCTCAAGCGTTTCATGCCAGTTCGGAGAACATTCTAATGCGACGGCGGCTGACATTCATTTTCTACGTTGTACTTGCGCTGAGTGTTCATCACGCGTGGGCTTCGCCGCGCGCGCAAGTCAAGCAAGGCAATCATGCGGCGAAAACCGAGAATCCGAATGATGCCTTGACGCATTATAAACGGGCGTTGGAGCAGAAGGGCGACAGTTCGGTTGTCCTGTATGACATCGGAAATCTGATGTATGAGCAGGGCGATTATAAGTCGGCCACGCAGTTTTACGGTGCGGCGTTGGATCCGAAAGGATCCGCCAAAGACCTGAGCGGGACGCTGTATAATCTTGGGAACAGTTTCTTCCAGAGTCAGCAATACGATAAAGCCGTCACGGCTTACATCGAAGCGCTAAAGCGAAAGCCGGACGATATGCAGGCCAAATATAATCTGGAAGTGGCTCGCATGATGCTGCAGCAGCAACAACAACAGCAGCAACAAAACCAAGATCAGAATAACGATCAGAAAGACCAGCAGCAGAATCAACAGCAGCAGCAACAGCAGGATTCGACATCACAAGATCAAGAGCCGCAACAACAGAATCAACAGCAACAGAATGATCAGCAGGAACAGCAAGAGCAGCAACAGCAAGCTCAGTTGGATCAGCAGATGTCGAAAGAGGATGCGGAACGTCTATTAAACGCCTTATTGCAGGACGAACAGAACGCACTGCGTGACGCCAAAAAAGTGGAAGTCGCGACGAAAGCGAAAAGGGAGAAGGACTGGTGAGCAGGTTTGTTTGGCTGATCCTGCCGATACTTGCCGTATCGGCATTTGCGCAAGAAAAACTAACTGCCACGGTGGACAGAACGACTCTGCGCGTGGGAGAATCACTCACGCTCACGCTGACGTTCGAGGGAAGCGCTTCGGGGGTATCCGAACCCAAGGTTCCGCCGCTGGAGAAATTGCAGGTAGCGGGCGGGCCGTTCACGAGTACGAGCTTTACTATCGTCAACGGGCGCGCCTCATCCACGGCTTCGTTTTCGTATATTTTGAGGGCGAAAGAAGCGGGGCAGGGGATGATCGGCCCGGCGAAAGTCGTGTTTCGCAACAAGGAGCTGGCGAGTAATTCCATAAACGTTACGATTCTCACCGCATCCGCCTCAGCACCCGGCGCCGGGAAGGACATGAAGGGTGGAGCAGCGGATGTTTTTATTCGCGTGACGCCCGATAGAACCACTGCATACGTTGGCGAACAAATCACTCTGACTTATAAACTGTACTTTGCGAGACAAATTGCGAGTCCGGAAATCGCGCGGCTACCGCGCGCAACCGGATTCTGGGTGGAAGAAATCAGCGCGCCACAGCAATTGACGCTGACCGACGAAGTGATCAATGGAAGGCCTTATAAAGCGGCCGTACTTCGTAAATTGGCATTGTTTCCGACGGGTCCGGGTGAGCTGGACGTGGAACCAATGGTAATTAACACCAAAGTGGAAACGCAATCGCGGCGGAGATCTTTGGATCCGTTTGACATTTTCAATGATCCGTTCTTTCAATTGGGGAGACAGTTCGAGGCGGTGGAATTGGAATCTCCCACAGTCCGCCTGAACGCCAAACCGCTGCCGCAAACCGGCGTACCGATTGACTATGACGGAGCCGTCGGATCGTTTGAAATGCGAACCGTATTGGACCGGCAAACCTGCAAGACGGATGAAGCGGTTACTTTTACGATAGAAATCGAAGGCACAGGCAACATAAAAACTCTTGCCGAGCCGCGTGTATCCATCCCGCCGGACATTCAGAGATTCGATCCGGAATCCTCGGAAGATATACGAAGAAATCAAGCGAAGGTTGCCGGAAAAAAGACTTTTAAATATGTGCTAATACCGCGTGCACCTGGATTGCAGGAAATACCGGAAATCCATTATTCATTTTTCGATCCGGAACGGGGAAAGTATCAAACGATTACGGGCGGCCCGTTAAGGCTTCAAGTCGAGAAGGGTTCGGGCGGCGGAATGCTGCCGTCGGGTATTGCCGTGGCCTCAAAGCAGGGTGTGGAGAACATTGCCACGGATATCGCTTTTGCAAAGACTCAGGCAGGGAGTTTCACGATACCGGGCCGCGCACCGCATAGGGGAATAATTTTCTGGATGGGCGCAGCGGCGCCATGGGCTGCACTACTCTCGATTGTGGCGACTGCGCGCATACAGAGAAAGATGAGTGGGCAACAAAGGCGACGCGATCTGCTGCGTGCCGCATTCAAGGAAACGCAGGCTGCGGAGAAAGCTTTAAAGACTGGACATATCGAACAAGCTGCCCAACATGCCGCCGTCGCTTTGGACTCGATGGCTGAATCCGCCGTCGGACAGCCCTGCGCCGCCCTGACGCCAATGGAACTGGAAGACATCTGGAGATCGCAGCAGCTCGATACGGAATTGCTTCAAATGATTCGGGATGTTCAGGATGAATGCGACCGGGCGCGGTTTGCATCCGGAACGTTTTCACGAGAATCGGCAGGTCAATTAGTGCGCAAGGTCAAGACGGTTTACGCAGGCATAGAGCGACTCTTGGGAAAGGGACTGCTCTGATGAAATTCCGTTGGGTTGCATTGATGTCAATACGGCTGTCATCTATCACTTCATTGCAGGCCGATCCGCAGTACGGCGTCGATGAAGGTTTGCGCTTGTACCGGGCTAATGACATGAAAGGCGCCATTACAGCCTGGGAGGGAGTCCTGCAGCGAGGCTCCGCCAGTGGACCGCTCTATTACAATTTAGGCAATGCGTATTACCGTATCGGCAATATCGGCCAAGCGATATTACACTATGAACGCGCGCGGCGACTGCTGCCGCGAGATCATGACGTGGTTGCCAATCTCGATATCGCCCGATTGGCTACAGTGGATCGCGTCGAAGCACCGCTCCGGCTGATTATCTGGAAGTGGGTGGATGCCGTGCGGGATTACTTCAGCCTAAATGAGTTGGCTGCTATTCTGATCATTAGCGGATTTTTAGGTTTAGGAATCGTGATCGGCTGGTTTTTTGTTCCGAACAAATTCAGAGCGGGTTTACGAACGGCCGGAATTGCAGTTGCCGCCGTTTATATTCTGACCGTCAGTTGGTATGGCTGGCGGGCTGTCCTAAACGGCCAGGAATACGCGATTGTTTTAGCTGCCAAAACCGATGTGTGTTCAGCCCCGGATGCGGCTTCGACCCAGCTTTTTGCCCTTCACGAAGGCACAAAAGTGCGTTGCGGGGAAAGCCTTTCGGGGTGGATCAACATTCAGCTTGTAGACGGGCGAAAGGGCTGGATTTCGGTCAAGGATTTGGCTAAAATATGATTGAGATGACTGAATGAAGCTTGCAAATATGCAACAATTCGGGAATGACAGGCCGCGCCAGCGGCCTTTCCATTGCCACTAAATTCGCTTGACAATTGTTTGCAGATTGTTTAACTTTTTAAACTTCCATAGAATAGAAGGTTTCTATCCTGACGCGCCCCACTGTATCTGTTATTATTCTTAATTACAATGGGTTATCATTTCTTCCGCGGTGTTTAGAAACCCTGCAGAAGACCTCGTATGCACCCCTCGAAATTGTCGTCGTAGATAATAACTCTACAGACGGCAGTCTGGAATACATCCGACAGAATTATCCCAGGGTCAAACTGATTGAATTCAGAGAGAACCTTGGGTACAGCCGGGCTTATAATGCGGCTGTTCCACAGGTTTCCGGGGAATATACTGTTCTTTTGAATTTTGACGTGGAAGTTGCGGCGAACTGGCTGGATCAGGCTATGGAACTGATGGAAGCCGAACCACGTTTAGCAGCGGTTCAGCCAAAACTGAAGCAGTACCAAAACCACGACAACTTCGAATACTCCGGCGGCAGCGGTGGGTTCATTGACCGTTTTGGGTATCCGTTCGTGCGGGGCAGGATTTTCGATCATATCGAACAGGACACTGGGCAGTTCGACGATGTCGTACCGATTTTTTGGGCAACCGGTGCGGCACTGGTGGTTCGAAAATCCGCCTTTGTCGAAGCCGGCGGGTTGGATGGCGACTTTTTCATGCACATGGAAGAACTTGACCTATGCTGGCGATGGTGGCTAACCGGATGGGAAGTCAAAGTCGCACCACGCGGTGAAGTTTATCATTGGGCTGGAGCCGCCTTAGCAGCCGACCGCTACCACAAGATGTATTACAATCATCGCAACGGGCTGACGATGATGTTTAAAAACTACAGCCCGTGGAATGTGCTTAAGTCTTTTCCCGCAAGATTTCTGTTGGATTGGATCACGGTTTTCGCTTCTCTCTTACGGAAAGAACCCAAGCGTTCGCTGGCTGTATTGGCATCGCATTGGTATTTTTTAACGCGGCTTCCGGTATTAATCCGCAAGCGGCGGGAAGTTCAGGAACGGCGTCGTGTAAAAGACCGGGATTATGCACACGTGATCTTCCCGGGCAGCATCGTGTGGCGGTATTTTGTACACAAACAAAAAACCTATAGGCAGATAACAACCGAATGGTAAAATTTGATACGCACCGATGGTGTGCCACGGCGGTTTTCGTTGTCGCACTTATTGTTTACGCTTTCACCATGGCGGACACCGTATCTTTCTGGGACTGCGGAGAATTCGCGGCGTGTGCTTATACCATGGCTGTGCCGCATCCGCCGGGATCACCGTTATTTCTGCTGGTAGGCAGAGTATTTTCCCTGATCCCGATATCGTCCGACATCGGAGTGCGCGTTACCTTTATGTCGGTTCTGGCCAGCGCCTTTTCCATTTTATTCGCATACCTGATTATTGTCCGGTTGGTTCGTTTTATCCGTGGTTCGGAAAAGACAGCCGCGGACAAGATTATCGCCTACAGCAGCGGAATTATCGGCTCATTATCGCTGGCGTGGTCGTATTCGATGTGGTTCAATGCAGTCGAATCCGAAGTGTATGCCATGAGCCAGTTTTTCACGCATATTGTGATCTGGCTGATTCTCGTGTGGCATGAGAAAGCGGACGAACCCGGCAACGAACGCTGGCTGCTGTTGATCGCCTATATGGTGGGATTGTCCACGGGCGTTCACTTGCTGAATATTTTGGCGCTTCCGGCCATTGCTCTGGTCATGTATTTCCGACACCGTAAATTCCAGATCGGAACGTTCATCGGTATGGCCGCGATTACGGGTTTGATTTTTATCGTCATTTATCCGGGGGTCGTGAAATGGCTGCCGCTGTCCGCGAGTAAAATATCCATGTGGGCGCCGGCGATTATCTTTCTCGGCATCATCGCCGTGTTCTGGTGGGCGGCGAAAAAGGGACACGGGATTACCGGAATCGCCATGGCCGGTTTGTTTTTGATTATTGTCGGGTACTCGGCTTATGCCATGATCTACATCCGGTCGCATTTAAACCCGGGCATTGACGAGAATGATCCGGATACCCCCGCGCGATTCTTTTCGTATTTGAACCGCGAGCAGTATGGCGACCGCCCGATGTTTCCGCGTATTTGGAATAACGATCCTGAGTACCGCAGCGAAAGCGATTATTTTTGGCGGTATCAGGTGAATAAAATGTTCAACCGGTACCTGTTCTGGCAGTTTATCGGCCGGCAGGATGCGCCGCAACGGGAATATCAGGATGCGGGAGTATCGCCGAAGTATTCGATTATTTCTCTATTTAAGGACGAACCAACGGGAGGGATACGCTGGTTAGCGATCATCACGTGCGTTCCGTTCATATTGGGATTAATCGGTTTTGGTTATCAGTTTACAAGGGATAAGAAGGGGTGGATCTTCATCGCCGCGCTGTTTTTCATGACAGGGTACGCGATTATCTTGTACCTCAATCAGGATAATCCACAGCCGCGCGAGCGGGATTATTCGTATTGCGGCGCGTTTTTTGCTTTTACGCTTTGGATCGGACTTGGCGCGGCGGCGGTCATGGACTGGGTGGCCAAGTATGTCAAAGAGGAGCGGGCATCACGCTCCGCTGTTCTGGGCGCGGCGGTGCTGCTGCTGCTGCTCAGCCCGACCATGCTGCTGGCGAAGAACTATTCGATGAACGACCGCAGCGGCAATTACGTGGCCTGGGATTATAGCTACAATATGCTGATGTCGTGCGCGAAAAACGGCATCATTTTCACGAACGGAGACAACGATACTTTTCCCGTTTGGTATTTGCAGGAAGTGGATCGTGTACGTCGCGACGTTCGCTTAGTCAATCTGAGTTTGCTAAACACCGGCTGGTACATTAAGCAGCTCAAGCATCGCGATCCGCAAGTTCCGATTTCGTTTAACGATCAATATATTGACCGCTATCTGGATCAGCATGACGCTCCGGCTCTGATGGCGCGTCATTGGCCAACGGAAAAGCAGAAGGTCGAGTTGAATACGCCGGACGGGAAAATGGTATGGACAGTGCCCGCCTCCATGTATGTTCCGATGCGGCAGGGCGAAAGCCGACAGAATAATTTTCTGCGCGTCCAAGATATCATGATTTTGGACATTCTGCGGACAAATTACGATCCGGCGAAAACAACGGTCCCCAAACCGGTCTATTTTGCCGTTACGGTGGCGAATTCCAACATGGTGGGGCTGCGGGACTTTCTGACATTTGAGGGGCTGGTTTTCCGAATCAATCCAAAGGGCCGTCAGCCGGTAGACGCGGACCTTTTACGGAAGAATCTCCTGGAAACGTTTAAGGGACACTTCCGGGGCATTAACGATCCGTCGGTCCATTACGACGACAACATCGAAAAGTTGCTGCAGAATTACCGTTCCAGTTTCCTTCAATTGGCCTACTATTTTTCCACGCTTCCGGACACGGATCCCAACGCCGGTTCGCAGTATGAATCGCTGGATCAGCGGATAACGCATTTCGACAAACTATCCAACCGGCAGAAGGCGTTGACGGTCATGCTGCAGTTGGATCAGCTGATACCGGAAGCGGTACGTCCCATCTCGAATCCTGATCTGACTCTGCAGGTTGGCAAGATGTATGCGGATCTCGGTCGTCCGGATGAGCTTAAGCGGCGGCTGGATATGCTGGATCAAAGAACGGATCTTCGTTTCGAAACACACGCTCGCATCGCAGGATTTTTGGCGGGCTCTCTGCATGATACGGAGCAGGCCGCTCGTATTCTGGACAAGGCTTTAGGGACGGCCCCGACCGCCGAGCAGTATTACGCCGCCGGGCGCGAACTTTTCGGGACCGGCAGCTATATGCTGGCGGCACGATATTTCGAAAAGACATTATCGGCAAATCCGAACGATGGACAGGCCATCGGCGCACTTTTACAGGCTTACGAGAATTTGGGAGATCGCACACAGGCCCGTACGGCGCTTCAGAATTGGATTAGCCGGCATCCGCAGGATAAAGGCGCGCAACAAAGGCTTGACCAATTACTGGCTGAAGATACGACTCGCCCAAACACAACGAACTGAGTTTACCCATATATTGCGGACACCTTTCATGGAGGCTTTGATCATGCGTCGTTTCATTGGAACCATCTCACTTTGCGCTGCACTTATTCTGGCACTGGGTTCCAGCACCGTGCTGGCGGAAGATAATCTGCACAAGTACGGTGTCGAAATTCGCGGCGGATTCGGTTTCTACGACATGGGCGATGTCACGCCCAGCGTTGAATCCATGCAAGCGGCTCTTTCCAGCGCGGGAAGGTCGAGCACTTTGGATCTGAACGATTCCGGTCCTGCCGGTGGACTGAGTCTGCTTTATCGCCCGTCCCGTCATACGATGTGGGAAATCGGCTACAGCGCTCTGATGGATGTCGAGAATCGTGTGGAAACGAATTCGGATTCCACTTCCGGCGAGATTGACATGCACGGCGGAGAGCTGTTTTTTAAAGGTCACGTTGTCGCCACGATTACGGACGCACTGCATCTGGATTTCGGCGCCGGTTTTTCGTACTGCAACGCCAATCTGCTCATCATGGACAATTTCGGACATCGGTACTACTATGACGCAAAGGGACGCGCTTTCGGATTGATCGGTTCGGTCGGGCTGGAACTGCTCCTGACGAAGCACTTGGGTATAATGGTTCAGGGCGGCGGCCGCCTGGCGAATACGGCACAATACTCTTACGAATTGACTCCGGGTCAGCGGACGAGTTTGTCCGTACCGGGGGGGTCGCGTCCGATGGAAGTGAATCTTAGCGGTGTCTTTGCGAACGCCGGACTCCGCTTCTATTTCGATAAAGTGACGAAGCCGATAGATTTCTCCCGTTAAGGCGCGTTTCGACCGGAGGGCGTCGCCTCCGGTCTTTCAGATTTATGTGAACAGACCATCATCGAACGTCCATAACGGTGATGGTCTTTTTCCTAACGCCCCCAGACATGTTGGTGTAAGACTCTATCGGGAGTTTGAGAATGGCTCGTGTATTAATTCTGATCGGTTCCTCGTCGGATCGGGAGTATTTTGACGGAACCGAGCGATTGGCGGAGTATTTCGGCCTCGAGACGAAACTGGAAATTCTTTCTGCTCATCGCAACGCGGAACAATTGCGGTGCAGATTAGCCGAAGCGTCTTCCGACGGGACGGAAATCATCGTGGCCGCAGCGGGCATGGCGGCTCACTTGGCGGGCGTATGCGCAGCGGAGACTCTTCTTCCGGTGATTGGCGTACCGCTACCCGGTTCCTCATTGAACGGCATGGATGCATTGCTGGCAACGGTGCAGATGCCTGCGGGTATTCCGGTAGCCACCGTGGCGATCGGCAAAGCGGGTGCACAAAACGCTATCGTGCTGGCAGCCCGCATGCTGGCGCTGAAAGATCCAACGATCCGGGAGAAATTGCGCGAGTTTAAAGCGAAAGGAGCGCGGCTGTGAAGGGCCTGGTGGTTATCCCGACCTATAATGAACGAGACACTATAGACGCGATCCTGGATGCGATTCAGGCACAGAATCTCGGCCTGGATATTTTAATTGTGGACGATAACTCGCCCGACGGCACCGCTCAGCGAGTGCAGGAGCGGATGAAGAATGAAGAGCACATCAAGCTGATTCAGCGGCCTGGGAAAATGGGTTTGGGAACGGCGTACGTGGCGGGATTTAAGTTCGCCATCGCCGCCGGCTATGAAATCGTCATTGAAATGGACGCGGACTTCTCGCACGATCCTGGCGATCTGCCGCGGCTGGTGGAAAAAATCAAGGATTACGATTTCGTATTGGGATCACGCTACGTAAACGGAGTTTCCGTTGTGAACTGGCCGCTGCGGCGATTGCTGCTGAGCTATTTTGCATCCAAATATACGCGCTTGATTACGGGCATGCCCGTACGCGATCCTACCGGAGGCTTCAAGTGCTTCCGCATTGAAGTGCTTAAAGCCATTGATCTGGATCGCGTAAAATCCGGCGGATACAGCTTCCAGATCGAGATGAATTTCAAAGCGTGGAAGAAGGGATTCCGTTATTTGGAGATCCCAATTATTTTTGTGGATCGCCGCGTGGGAAGCTCGAAAATGTCGAAAGCCATTATTCGCGAAGCCGTCTTCATGGTTTGGAAGCTGCGCTTGAGGTCTATTTTGGGCAGACTGTAGATGACTCCGGAACGATGTGTCAGCGCAGTCATCGTTACGTATCAATCGGCGGCATGCATCGGCGCATGCCTCGATAGTTTACGAAGTATGGCAAAGGAGTGGCTGACGGACTGCATCGTGGTAGATAATGCATCCGGAGACGGGACGGCAACGGAAATTCGTTCCCGCTTCCCCGACGTCACTCTCATCGAGAATTCGGAGAACGTTGGATTTGGCAAGGCCGTAAATATCGGCGCGCGTCACGCACACGGTTCACTGCTGCTGATCCTGAACCCGGACACGATTGTTCAACCGGGCGCAATCGGGGAATTAGCTTTATTCATGCGGTATCGCGTCGAAGCTTGCGCGTGCGGACCGAAAATCATCGGGACCGACGGTGTATTTGAAGAGTCTTCGCGGCGAGGTTTTCCCACACCATGGAATGCTTTGGGATACTTTCTCTGTTTGGATCGCCTTTTACCGCGCAGTCGCGTGTTCGGCAGCTATCATCGTCTGGGGTTTTCGCAAGATTTTGAGGCAATGATCGAGTGCTTGTCGGGAGCCTGTATGATGGTGCGGAAATCATGTTTCGACGAGGTTGACGGTTTTGACGAAGACTATTTTTTATTCGGCGAAGACATTGATTTATGTTGGCGATTACATCATACGGGGATGGAGATTTGGTATGTGCCTGCGGCTTTGCTCGTTCACCGGAAGGGAATGAGCATGCGGCAGACTCCCCGCAGCGCGCACCATGAATTTTACCGCGCAATGCGTTTGTTTTTCGACAAGCGCCTTAAACAATCCTATTCCAGACTGCTGATTCTGGCGACGCGATCCGGCATAACGGCGGCAGAAATGCTGAGCAGGCGGTTTTCGAGTTTCAAAGACCGCAGCGACGATGCCGAGAGCGTACATTTTGAAAAGGAGAGCGGATGGCCAAACAAACTGCAGAAGCTAAAGCCATGAATACAAGCGAGCGCAGCGGCGGAACCACGTCACGTAGTTCGTTCGCGGATACGTATGTAATGGATTTTGAAAAGCCGGTCATTGAGCTGGAGCGCAAGATCGCGGAGATGCGGACGCTGGCTTCCAGCCCCGGCATGAAATCCTTAGCGGTTGAAATTGACCGGATGGAGAAAAAGGCGGCTCACATGCGGGAGGAAGTATACCGCAATCTTTCCTCCTGGCAGAAGGTCCAGATTGCCCGCCATCCCCGCCGTCCTTATACTTTAGATTACATTCAGCGGATCTGCGACTCCTGGATCGAGCTTCACGGAGACCGCGGATTCGCGGACGATCATGCCGTAGTGGGCGGAATGGCGCAGATTGACGGCAGGCCCGTTCTGATCGTGGGGCAACAAAAAGGACGGGGCACAAAAGATAATCTGTTCCGCAATTTTGCCATGGCTAATCCGGAAGGCTACCGCAAAGCACTTCGCCTCATGCGATTGGCGGCGAAGTTCGGCCGTCCCATCATCACGTTAATTGATACACCGGGAGCGTATCCCGGATTAGGAGCTGAGGAGCGCGGACAAGCCGAAGCGATTGCGCGAAATCTTTATGAAATGGCTCGTTTGCCTGTACCGGTCATCAGCATTGTCATTGGGGAAGGCGGATCGGGCGGCGCGCTGGCCATTTCGGTCGCGGATGAGATTCACATGTTGGAATATGCCATCTATTCCGTGATTTCACCGGAAGGCTGCGCTTCTATTCTTTACCGCGATGCCGGCCAAGCCTCGCAGGCGGCGGAATCCTTGAAGCTCACGGCGAAAGACCTGGTAGACTTGAAACTGGTGGACGGAATTATTCCTGAACCGAGCGGCGGCGCACACAACGATTTTGATTTTACGGCGCAGCAGGTTAAAGAAAGAATCACAGAACGTTTGAAACATCTGAGCCGTTTCAGCCCTTCGGAACTTTTGACGGCCCGCCATCAAAAATATGAAAAAATGGGCTACTGGCTCGAAGCCTGAGCTTCCTGGTTTGGAAGACAGCACATCCCTGCGCGTGCGCTATGCGGAAACGGACGCCATGGGCTGGGTTTATTATGCCAACTACTTCACGTATTTTGAAGTGGGACGGACCGAAATGATCCGTCGTTCGTGGCGATCCTATAGTGATTTGGAGCACGAGGGGTACCGTCTGCCGGTGATTGAAAGCCATTGCCGGTATTTTCACGGTGCGCGCTATGACGATCAATTGGATATCCAAACGCGCTTGACGCTGCCGACCGCATTACGCTTGCATTTTGAATACCGCGTTGTTCGTGTTAATGATGGAAAGCTGCTCGCTGAAGGATTTACGGTGCATTGTTTTCTCGGAGAGTCGGGCAAGCCTGTTCCCGTTCCAGCGGAACTACGGATGCTTGTGACAGCATGAAACCACGCGTACTCATCACGGGCGGCACCGGATTTATCGGCAGCTATGCCGTGGAAGAATTTCTTAAGGCGGGGTGGACGGTACGAGCGTTCATCCGCAATCCGCAACGCTTGACATGGCTGGCCGGATTGCCGATTGAAACGTCAGTCGGAAGGATGGAAGATCGCGCCTCGCTGGCCGCCGCCGTGGAGGGATGCCACACGGTTGTGCATTGCGCAGGATTGACCAAAGCACGCACACGAGAGGAATTATTTAGAGCGAATGCTCTGACTGTGGAGGACTTTGCAGCCGTCGCTCAGCAGGCCGATGTCAAGCGTTTCATCCTGTGTTCGTCGCAGGCCGCGTCAGGTCCATCCACTACGGGACAGCCGTCCCGGGAAGATGAGGAAGCGAAACCAATTTCCGATTATGGCCGGAGCAAACTCGAAGGCGAGTGCAGGCTGCGGGCGGCTGTAAATAAAATGGAATGGGTGATTCTGCGTCCTCCGGCAGTTATGGGACCGCGCGACGAGCAATTTATTCCGTTGTTTCGAGCGGTAACACGCTATGGAATATATCCGCGTTTCGGTTCGAGCGAACAAAGCTACAGCTTCATCAGCGTGTACGACCTTGCGCGAGCACTATTGCTTGCCGCTAAAGCGGACACCGGACTCAACGAAGTCTATTTTACGGCAAGTCCCGAAGCATTAAACTGGAGTGAAGCGGCGCAGACGATTGCCCGGTTGACTGGGAAAAAAGTACGGCCGCTGCCTATCAGTGAATTTCTGCTTCGGACTGTGGGAGCGATGACTTCCATCGCGGCGAAGATGCGCGGCGAGCCCGCTCTTTTGAATTCCGATAAAATTGACGAGATTTTACTCCCCGGATGGATTTGTTCATCCGAAAAAATATTCCAGACATGGAATTTCCGATGCGCATGGTCGCCGGAGCAGACGCTTCGCGATACGTATAACGGCTATCGCGAAGCCGGAAGGCTCTGAGCAGATGGCTGCGACGTGATGGTACGGAATTTTCTGCAATCACTGGAGAAGGATTCCGATTTAGCCGGAACGGTCAAGCATTCCGTCTTTCTCCGGCCGCGCGACGCAAAATACGGATCTCTGGAACGCTTGCTTCCGAAGCCGCTCTACTCCGGTTTAGCGGGTCTCGACGTAACGCGGCTCTACTCGCATCAAACCGATGCCGTAGAAGCCGTACGAAACGGACAAAACGTCGTGGTGGTTACACCCACGGCGAGCGGAAAAACACTGTCGTACTTTCTCCCGATTATGGAAGCGCTGCTGTCCGATCCGGACGGCAGCGCGCTTCTCCTTTTCCCGCTCAAAGCGTTGGAGCAGGATCAGCGGCAGAAGATCGCACAATGGCAGGAGCTACTGGACCCCGCTTTCAAATTGACGGCGGAAGTGTTCGACGGCGATACGCCGCGCGCGGCGCGCGCCCGGATCAAGCGCAATCCGCCGCATTTATTGATTACGAATCCGGATATGCTGCATCAGGGAATTCTGGCTTTTCATCAGGGCTGGGAAGAATTCCTAAAACGGCTGCGGTGGATTGTCATAGATGAATTGCACGCGTATCGCGGGGTATTCGGATCGCATATTCTGCAGGTTTTTCGGCGGCTGTCGCGGTTACTCAGTTATCACGGATCGAACCCGCAGTTTCTTTGTCTTTCGGCCACCATTGCCAATCCGCTGGAATTAGCCGAAACACTCACGGGAAAGCCGTTTACTTTGATCGGCGAATCCGGCGCACCTCATGGGGGACGGCATCTTGTTTTCGTAGATCCAAAAGCATCTATGACGAGTGCGGTCGCTAAGCTCTTTGTCAAGTCGCTCGATGCCGGATTGCGAACGATCGCCTTTACTAAAGCTCGCGTGACAACGGAAGTAATTCACCGCGTCATTATGGAGACGCGACCGGATCTGGCTCCGCGCATCAGTTCTTATCGCGCCGGTTTTCTGCCGGAAGAGCGCAGAGACATCGAGAAGAAAATGTCTTCCGGCGAATTGTTAGGAGTGATTTCAACCAGCGCGCTGGAACTGGGAATTGACATCGGCGGTTTGGACGTGTGCATTTTGGCGGGATATCCGGGCAGCATTATGTCACTGTGGCAGAGGGCGGGACGCGTCGGACGACGAGGCGATGAGAGTGCCGTGCTTCTGGTCGCGGGATATGATGCGCTGGATCAATATTTTCTTGCCAATCCGGATCAACTTCTCGAACGAGCCTTCGAGACGGCGCTAATAAACCGGGCGAACGAAGATATATTGCGCGCTCACCTCCCGGCGGCGGCTGCGGAAATTCCATTAATGACATCGGATCCCTTCATTCGGGTATCCGATCACGAAAAAGTAATCGCAGATTTGGAGCGTGAAGGCGCGCTTTTAAAAAGCGCATCGGGGCAGCACTGGTTTGCAGGCTCGCGACGACCGCACGCACAGGTGAATCTGCGAAATATCGGCGGCACTTTTGACGTTTACTGCGCCACAAACCGCAAACCGATGGGAGAGATTTCCGGCGGCGCTGTCTTCCGGGAGTGCCATGAAGGAGCCGTTTATCTTCACCGGGGGGAGCAGTTCCTGGTTGAGGAGCTGGATTTAGACAAGAAGCGGGTACGGGTCAAGCCTGTTAACGCAACATATTACACGATGGTGCGGTCAGATAAACAGACGGAGATCATTGACGACCGCGAGCAGCGCACGGTGCAATCGCTGCGCGTCCATGTGGGCAAGGTCAAGGTCACGGAGACCTATCACAGCTACGAACGGCGCCGCATCTACTCGCAGGAACTGCTGTCCGTCGAGCC
>RPQS01000057.1 GCA_003818605.1 Candidatus Zhuqueibacterota bacterium
AGGGCTATTTGATTCAGATGCTCCACTTGGGTATTCTGCAGCACACCGATCTCGAAGAGATTATCGAGCGTTGCATGATGCTCGGCAATTTGAATGTCGGCGGCGATGAGATTAAAATGCTTGTTGCCACCCATTTGTTGGAAAAGGATCCCCGTCAAGTGGAATCCACCTTGGTGTTAAGTCCTTTTCGGCCTTGGCCGGAACATGTTCATTAGAACGGTGCGGGCCATTTCCCGACTTTGCGAACATGAGCTAATTTGGGGTTTTACAAAACCTTGTGTTATTCCGTGAACCTGTCACAGTTTTCGCAGTTTAAAAGCTTTGAGCACCCGCTCGAAGCTTTTCCTCTCTGTTGAACCTAATGCCAACAACGACCAAAAAACCTCCCAAGTCTAAGAAGAGCAGTCGCGCAGCCAAGCCTGCTCCGGCTCCGAAAAAGTCAGCTAAGCCGAAAACTGCCGCTCGGAAAACGACAGCTTCGCGCACGACTAAAGCCGCCGCCAAGAAAACAACTGCGGTATCCAAACCGGTGCGGAAAGTATCGGCGCATAGTGTGGATGCCACCGGTAAAAATCTGGTGATTGTTGAGTCGCCCGCGAAGGCGCGCACGCTGACCGGATATCTCGGTTCCGACTATGTGGTACAGGCGACCGTGGGACACATCTGGGATCTGCCCCGCAAGCGTTTGGGCGTGGATTTAGAGAGCCGCTTCGAGCCGGAATATGAGGTCATCGAAGGAAAATCCGACGTCATCGCCGCGCTGAAAAAAACCGCGCGCGACACAAAAAATATTTTCATCGCGACCGACCCTGACCGCGAAGGCGAAGCAATTGCTTTTCACGTGGCACAGGAACTCGGCAACGGAAAACGCCACTTGCACCGCGTGCTGTTCAATGAAATCACGCGCACCGGAGTGCTGAAAGCGATGTCGCAGGCGGGCGAAATTGACGTGCCCAAAGTGGAAGCGCAGCAGGCACGCCGCGTGCTGGACAGGCTCGTCGGTTATATGGTGTCGCCGCTTCTGCAAAAAATTATTGCGCGCGGATTGTCCGCCGGACGCGTGCAGTCCGTCGCGCTGCGTTTGATCTGCGAACGCGAAGATGAAATCCGCGCTTTCAAGCAGGAAGAGTATTGGACGATTGAAGCCGTGCTGCTGACGGCGAAGAACGAACCGTTCCTCGCGCGGCTCTTCAAGATCAACGGCGAAAAGCCGGACCTCACGAACGAGCAGACGGCAACCGCCGCGGTCGAGGAGATTCGCCGCCAGACGTTCTCGCTGACCGATCTCAAGGTCAAGCCCACGCGGTCGCAGCCTGCCGCTCCCTATACGACGTCCACCTTGCAGCAGGATGCTTCCCGCCGTTTGGGATACGCCAACGAACGCACGATGGGCATCGCACAGGCTCTCTATGAAGGCGTGAAAGTCGGCAAGGAAGGTCTGGTCGGTCTCATCACGTATATGCGTACCGACTCTACGCGCATCGCTCCCGAAGCCGTAGCTTCCGTCCGAGCGTATATCGCCGAGCGCTACGGCAAAGAGTTTGTTCCGGAAAAAGAGCGCGTTTACCTCACGAAGAAATCCGCGCAGGATGCGCACGAAGCCATCCGGCCTACAGATGTGAATCACGATCCGGCTTCGGTGAAAAAATATCTCACTACGGATCAATATAAACTTTACGAACTCGTCTGGCGGCGTTTCGTGGCATGCCAAATGGCCGACGCCAAATACGAAGTCACGACGGCGCAGCTCATGGCGGGGAAGTACGAATTCCGCGCGGTGGGACGCCGGCTGTTATTCGCCGGGCATTTGCAGGTATTGGCCGAACTGGCCGAAGAAAAAGCGAAGGAAGCGGGAATTGCCGAAGAGGACGATCTGAAGCGTGATCTGCCCAAACTCGAAACGGGCAAGACCTACGCGATGGATCGCATCACTCCGTCGCAGCATTTTACCGAGCCGCCGCCGCGCTTTAACGCCGGATCACTCGTAAAAATACTCGATGAACTTGGCATTGGCCGTCCTTCGACTTACGCGTCCATCATCTCCGTGCTGGTCCGACGCCGCTACATCGAACAGAAGGAACGGCGCTTTCATCCCACCACGCTCGGCGAAACCGTCAACCGCATTCTCGTGGATCAGTTCCCCGATATCTTCAACGTGGATTTCACCGCGAAGATGGAAGAGGAACTGGATGAAGTCGAGAACAACGGCGCGGATTGGCGTTCCGTAGTCGGAGATTTCTACAAGCCGTTTTCCAAGCGTCTCGAAAAAGTCAACAAGAACCGCCACGAACTGCGCAAAGCCAGCGAAGAAGTGACGGATAAGAAATGTCCGAAGTGCGGCACGGCCTTAATTATGAAATGGGGACGCACCGGACAATTCCTCGGCTGCTCCAATTATCCCGAATGCCGTCACACGGAACCGCTTGAGCACGAAAAGCCGCCGGAAACTCCGGAGAAAGCCTGTCCGCAGTGCGGCAAGCCGATGCTGGTGAAGCGCAGTCGTTTCGGATGGTTCCTCGGCTGCACCGGTTATCCCGAATGCAAGACCACACTGCCGCTCGAAAACGGCGACAGCGTGCCCTGTCCGCGCGAAGGCTGCACGGGCCGCGTCAGTCAGAAACGGTCGCGCAAAGGCCGCTCTTTCTGGGGCTGCTCGCGCTATCCCGATTGCGATTTCGTTTCGTGGTACAAGCCCGTCATCGAACCGTGTCCTCAGTGCGGACATCCATATATGGAAGACAAGCCGCTCAAGAGCGGTCACATTCGTCAGTGTCCGAAATGCAAATTCAAGGTGGATGTGGAGGAGGCTGCCCGCAAGTGAGCGCGCCCACGCTGCGCGAACTACTGCCGGAATTTCTGCTGGACCTCGCCGCCCGTCGCGGCCGTTCCGACCGCACCATTGAAGCGTATGGTCGGGATCTGCTGCAATTCATCGGTCAATCCGAACGGTACGGTGTCCGGCTCACGTGCGCCGATTTCACACCCACGCTCGTGCGAAGCCATCTCGCTCGTCTTGCCGAAGCGCATTTGGCCCGCGCCTCTTTGGATCGCAAGCGCGCCGCGCTGTCCGCTTTCGCCCGTTATCTGGTGCGGCAGCAATGGCTCGACCGCAATCCCGCCGCCGGACTCCGCCAGCCCCGCCCGCGCCGCAAACTTCCTTCAACTTATTCCGAAGACGACGTCACGGCGGTTCTCGATACGCCCCGCGCCGAAGGCTTTTCGGGCACGCGCAACCGCGCGCTGTTGGAAATGCTCTACGGTTCGGGTCTGCGCATTTCCGAACTTTTAAGTTTGCGTCCGGCCAATATGGATCTTTCGCGGGCGACCTTGCGCGTGCTGGGCAAGGGAGCGAAAGAGCGCGTTGTTCCCGTTTCGAAAAAAGCCGCGCAGGCGTTGAAAGATTATTTGAGCGCGCGCGACGACTATGTGAAGATGCACGAAAAATCCGATCCGAACGCGCTCTGGCTGACGGATCGCGGTTTGCCCCTCACACGTTTTCGCGCCTATCAAATCGTCCGCCGCGAACTGGCCGCGCTGCACGGCGATAAAATGTCTCCGCACGTTTTGCGCCATTGCTTTGCCACGCATCTGCTCGATCATGGAGCCGATCTGCGCGCGGTACAGGAATTGCTTGGCCACAGTTCGCTGGCCACGACCGAAAAATACACGCATGTGTCTACGGAGCGGTTGAAGCAGGCTTACCGGCAGGCTCATCCGCACGCGGCTAAAAAATAATCCGCCATACTCTACGGTGCGGCGGAAGTCAAATCCCGATTATGCAAGTCTGCGGCTCGATCCGGGCGGCAGTGAACGATCAGAAAAGGAGCAGCGATGAGAACT
This sequence comes from Candidatus Zhuqueibacterota bacterium, assembly GCA_003818605.1. Lineage (GTDB taxonomy): Bacteria > Electryoneota > RPQS01 > RPQS01 > RPQS01 > RPQS01. The sequence continues at coordinate 3,841 of RPQS01000057.1, forward strand.
AAGATTGCTTCCCTTCACTTTAAAGCATCCGACACCCTGAAGGAATTCGCCGAGAGTGAAGTCCAGCGTCTGGTGAAACTGTCCGACGATATTCTCAGTTGCGAGGTCGAATTCTCATACGCCAAGAATACCAAACAGGCCCACGTTCACATCAGCGTGAACGGGTCCATTCTCAATGCGTCGGAAACGACTGACGATTTCCAGAAATCGCTCTCGCTTGCCGTAGATAAACTCGAAATTCAGCTCAAGAAGCTCAAAGGCAAGAAGATCGCCAAACGTACAGCCACAGAAGAGTAATCCCGGAGCCGAATTATGGCCGAAGGGCAAGTGATGCATAAGCTTCAGGTGGGGGAGTTCTTCCAGAATATGCAGGAGCGGTTGTCGCTTGAACTCGTCAACACTCCCAAGGGATTGGTGCGCGACATCACGCAGAAGGATCTTCACCGTCCCGGTCTGGCTCTGGCGGGCTTCATTGACCTGTTCACGTATGACCGCATGCAGATTCTCGGCAATACGGAAATCCGCTATTTGAATTCGCTCTCGGGCGCGGATCGCGAGCAGTCTCTTAAGCGCGTGTTCCGTTTCGAGATTCCCTGCATTATCGTCAGCAATTCCAACAAGGTCCCGCCCGAACTGACGGCGATAGCGGATCAGTCCGGAGTTTCCATTTTTGTCACTCCGTTTACGACGACCGAACTTGCCCACCTGCTATCCGATTATCTCGATCACAGATTTGCGCCGAGCATGATCGTGCACGGATCGCTGGTGGATGTGTACGGCACGGGCCTCTTGTTTACCGGACGCAGCGGGATCGGCAAATCGGAAGTGGCACTTGATCTGGTGGAACGCGGCCACCGTCTCGTATCCGACGACGTCGTAACGCTGACCCGCACCGCCGACAACGTTATTATGGGAACCGGCTCCGAGCTGCTCAAGCATTATATGGAAATCCGCGGCGTCGGCATTATTGACGTGGGACGGATGTTCGGCGTTCGCGCCATCCGCCTGCAGAAGCGCGTGGAGACCGAAGTCGAACTTGTGGATTGGAGCGGGGAAGAGGATTACGAACGCACCGGCATCGAAGATGCGTATAAAGAATATCTCGGCGTGAAACTACCCTACGTCCGTCTGCCCATTTTCCCCGGCAAGAACGTAACGGTGATCGCCGAAACCATCGCCCTCAATCTGCATCTGAAAGTGTACGGCTTTCATCCGGCCCGGCAATTCAGCGCGGCTTTAACCGACGCGATGAAAAGCCGCAAGGGCATCGAAAACTATTTAGAGAAGGATTTCGAGTAGAGGAAACCGGCGATGACCCATGCTGTTATTCTCACGCACGGTTCACTCGGCAAAATCCTTTTAGAGGCCGTGGAGACCATGCTCGGTCCGCAGGAAAGCGTGGATGTCTTATCCAACGAGGGACAATCTCTCGATCAAATCATCGGTTCCGTCGAAGCCCGTCTCAACGATTCCCCCGGAATTCTGTTCGTGGACTACTGCGGCGGTTCGCCTTTTGTCGCCTGTAAATCGCTGCGGGATCGCCGTCCCGATCAAGCGCTGATTTCGGGTGTGAACCTTCCCATGCTGCTGTCGTTCTTCACCAAGCGCGCCCGTCTGCCGTTCCGCGAATTGGTCGCTACGGTGGAAAACGACGCGCATCGCGGGATTCAATGCATCTCGACATGAAACTTCCGTTCTTTCGCGGGAAAGATAAAATCGTCTTTCCCATCGTGCGCGTGGATGACCGTCTGCTCCACGGGCAAGTGATCGTAGGCTGGGGACAGACCCTCGGCCTTCACCCGGTGCTGCTCGTTTCCGACCGCATCGGTAAAGATTCCGAATTGGCCGCCACCTTCCGGCAGCTTGTTCCGGAAGAACTGCGCGGCGATATCGTGACGGTGGCGGAAGCCGCCGAACTCTGGACGCGCGGCGATTTCAAAGACGCGCGTCCGCTGCTCGTCGTGGAAACTCCGGTGGACGCGCTGAAAATGGTGCGTCTCGGCGCGCCCATGAAAGTACTGACCATCGGCGGCCTCCATTTCCGCGAAGGCCGCGATGAAATTCTGCCGTACGTTTTTCTCTCCGATTGGGATCGCACGACTCTGCGCGAATTGGCCGGTCTGGGCGTGCGCATTCAGTGTCAGGATCTTCCGGCTTCCAAACCCATACTCTACGAGGATTGACGTTTGGACTCCAAACGAAACGAAATTAGAGTAGGTCTCGCCGTGCTTGTCGCCCTCACCATGCTCATTGTCGGCGTGATGTGGGGCAAGGGCTACCGCATTCGCGCCGCCCGCTACGAGATCGAAGTGGTCTTCGACAACGTGTCCGGATTGGAAGACGGGTGCAACGTGCTGGCCAACGGCGTGCTGAAGGGACGGGTCACGTCCATCGTGCTGCACGAAGGCCGAGTCACGGTGCGCGCCGCCGTGGATAAAAGCGTTACGCTGTACTCCGACTATCGCATCACCATCGAATCTCCCACCGTGATGGCCGGCAAAGTTCTCGCTCTCTACCCCGGTTCGAAAACTCCGGTGGCCGACGTCTCCCGTCCGCTCAAAGGTCAGCCGCCGCTTGGCGTCGCCGAGGCGGTTGGTATTTTCGAGAGCGTGTCGGAGAATGTGCAGACGGCGCTCCATAATCTGAACGCGCTGATGATCAATCTCAATTTGATCGTCGGCGATTCCGCCAACCGCGATAATATCAGCGGTCTGCTTTCCAACGCCCACGGCGCGGCGCGCACGTCCAACGATTGGCTGAGGGACAACCGCGACGATCTGACCGAAAGCATTGCGCAGTTGAAAACCACGCTCGATGCGGCGGAGCTGATGATTCACAATCTCGAATCCCGCATGGACAACACCTTTACCGGCGTGGATTCCGTCGTCACGCAGTTGAATTCGCTCACGGCTTCGCTGCGTGTTGTGATGGATCAGGTCAACAACAAGGAAGGCACGCTGGGCAAATTGGTCGGCGACGAAGAGCTGTACCTGCGTCTCAACCGCACGCTGGCCGAAGTAGATTCCCTCGCCAAGGCGATTCGCGCCAAAGGCATCAAGACTCACATCTCCCTCTTCTAATGAACATTCCCAATCTGCAATCCCTCTTGGCGGTCGCGCGCGGTGACCGCCCCGCCGACTTGCTCCTCCAAAACGCGCGTATTGTCAACACGCTCTCATACGAAATCGAAGAAGCTTCCGTCGCGATTTTCGGCGGACGGATTGCCGGTTTCGGCGACTATCAGGCGCGCGACACGATGGACCTGCGCGGAGCCTTGCTCGCGCCCGCCTTCATTGACGGACACATTCACATCGAATCGAGCCTGCTCACTCCGGCGGGATTCGCGCGCGCCGTGGTGCCGTGGGGAACGGGGAGCGTGGTGTGCGATCCGCATGAAATCGCCAACGTGTGCGGAGTGGAAGGCATTCGTTTCATGCTCGCGGCTACGGAGCAGATGCCGCTGGACGTGTTCGTGATGCTGCCATCCTGCGTACCCGCCACAAATATGGAAACGGCGGGAGCGGAGTTATCCGCCGACGATTTGCGTCCGCTGCTTTCGCATCCGCGCGTGTTGGGATTGGCCGAAGTGATGAATTTCCCCGGCGTCGTGTTCGGCGATGAAAACGTGCTGCGCAAAATCGAAATGGCGGAAGGCAAACCGGTGGACGGCCACGCGCCAAGCGTGAGCGGCAAATGGCTGAACGCGTATGCCGCCGCGGGAATCGAAACCGATCACGAGAGCATGACGCTCGATGAAGCGCGCGAAAAACTCCGCCGGGGCATTGCCGTTTTAATTCGCGAAGGGAGCACCGCGCGCAATCTCGATGCTCTGCTGCCGCTCGTGACTCCGGCCAACGCGCACCGCTTCGCGTTTGTCTCCGATGACCGCCATGCCGACAGCTTAATCCGCGAGGGCCACATGAATGCGACGCTCGCCAAAGCTGTAAAACGCGGACTCGATCCGGTGCTGGCTGTCGCCATGGCCACGTCGCATACGGCGGAGATTTTCGGCAGAAAAGACATCGGCGCGATTGCTCCGGGACGGCGCGCGAATTTAATCGAACTGGAAAGTCTGAAAACGTTCCGCCCGCAGCGCGTCTGGCACGACGGAAGATTAGTAGCGGAAAACGGCAAACTGCTGGCGGCAATTTCCGAAACGCCTGCTGCATCCGTGCGCGGATCGGTTAAACTGCAATCGTTTTCCGCGGATAAATTGTTTGTTCCCGCTAAGGGAAAAAAGGTAAACGTTATTGACGTCATTCCCGATCAGATCGTCACGGATAAATTTATTACGATGCTGCCCGTGGAAAACGGCGGTTGGACGGCGGATCTCGGTCAGGACATTGCAAAGCTCGTGGTCATCGAACGTCACGGTCGGGGCGGAACCATCGGCAGAGGTTTTGTGCGCGGCTTCGGTTTGAAGCGCGGCGCGCTGGCTTCGACGGTCGCGCACGATTCGCACAATCTCATTTGCGTCGGCATGTCGGATTTGGATATGCTGATGGCCATTCGCGCGCTGATTGAATTCGGCGGCGGCTTGGTGGCCGTGGCCGATGGCCGCGTGCCCGCGAAGCTTGCCTTGCCCGTGGCCGGCTTGATGTCCGATCAGCCTGCCGCGAATATTGTACGCGACATCGAAAACCTTCATCGCGCCGCGCGCGACTTAGGCTGCGGTTTATCCGCTCCGTTCATGGCCCTCTCGTTTCTTGCACTGCCCGTGATTCCGCATCTCAAACTCACGGACAAAGGTTTGATTGACGTGGACCAGTTCAAGCCCATCGAACTCGCTGCGGACAACTAACGCTGATTGCGTCGCGACGGCATGTGCGGACACGTGCCGCCGCGGAAATTATATTCACACACGGGCGCAGCGAGTTGCGCCCTTTTCTGTTTGCGGATACGTGCCGCCGCGAAAAATTTCCGGAACCGTTCTCCGGTTTTTCTCGTATAATTCACGCACGACCGAGTGCGACAATCCGGTGATGATTACCGGACGATCGAGGAGAAAATTCAAAGGAGTGTTTCGTATGCGGATGAAAAAGATTTTGTTATGTGGGTTGGCCGTGATGTTGACCCACATGCTCACCGTCACTGCGGTTTTGGGTGAAGACGCGAAACCGAACGAAGAGAAAAAGAACAGCACCGTCTACAAGGTGAAAGTGGACGTGAAAGAAGTTGAAAACCGCGTCGTGGAAGGCAAAGTGCGCGGCCATACATTGCGTATTGATCAGCCGAAAGAATTCGGTGCCGACGATAGCGCGCCAACTCCACCGGAGACACTGGCTTTTGCATTGGGGAGTTGTTTTGTTTCCACGGGACGATTAATTGCGATGCAGAAAAAGATGAATGTCCGTTCGATTGAGGCAACCGTCGAGAGCGAATTGGATTTCGCGAACGCTCTGGGCATCAGTCAGGAAAAGCGCGCCGGTTTTTCCGGATTTAAGATCTTTGCTAATATTGACGGCGATATGTCCGCCGAGGAGAAGGTCAAATTCCTGAGGGAAATTACCGAAAAATGTCCGATGTGCGACAATCTTCTGAATTCAACCCCGATCACGTACGAACTAACTAAGTAGGCAAATTCGTTTCCCAATCAACCCCGCCTTCAGGGCGGGGTTTTTGTTGGAATCATTTCTACTAAAAGAGAAACAACGAATTGAACAAGTGAACAAAATAACGCTTGACTTTTGAAGATTACAGTTGTATATTATGAACGTATTCCAGTCTGACAATTCATAAAATAATCATATACTGAAATAGATGCTTGTTTTATTAATCTTCGCGAAAATATTTTGGCCTTTAAGGGTATAGGTATTTATATCTAAGAAGAGAGGAGAGAAGAGGAAGAAGGGAGAAGAGTTTATAAATATTCTTCTTTAAAAAAATAATTGAACTCTTCCCATATTCCTTCTTCCATTCGCGTGTGAACGTACACAAATGGCAGCCACAGGGAGCCGCCCCCACCGCTACTTTTTATTCATCGTTCATCATTCCTCGTTCATCGTTCGTTTCTGCCCTTGCTTTTCCCTCTCAAATTTCGCATAATAAAGGTTTAGGTGAATTCTGCCCTGAGATTTCGAGATCTTCCGAAAGCTTTGGGCAGCGCGGCTTTTCCCGTTCAATAACCCGATAGAATTCAATACCTTTGTCTTTGATCAATCCCCGCACTTTTCGCGGAACTCGCGATTTTCTGCCGAACGAACTTCTGGCCCGCCATCGTATACTCGAGACTATAGAGGAGGCCTATCGCCGTTACGGCTTTCAGCCCCTCGAAACTCCGGCTATCGAGTATCTGGAAATTCTTACCGGTAAGTCCGAGGAGAATGACAAGCTGATCTACGAAATCAAGCGGGCGCGCGGCGAAGAAGAAGAATCCGCCGAAGCGGCGATTGCTCTGCGCTATGATTTGACCGTACCTTTGGCGCGCGTGATCGCGCAATATGCCGAACTGCCGCGGCCTTTCAAGCGGTATCAGATTCAGCCGGTGTGGAGAGCGGACAGACCGCAGCCGCGACAGGGAAGATTCCGCGAGTTCGTGCAGTGCGACGCCGACATCGTGGGCACGGATTCCTTGCTGGCCGATGCGGAGATCATTGCGCTCACGTACGAAGTGCTCAGAGATTTGGGTTTTGAGAATTTTCGGATTCGGCTTTCGTCGAGGAAACTATTACGGGGGATCGTTTCTATTATCGATTCTCGTGATAGCATGTTCATGCCAATATGCAGGATAATTGACAAACTGGATAAAATTGGAGATGATGGTGTTAAAAGGGAATTAGTAAATCTGGGAATTGGATGGGATAAAACTGTGTGGGCATTTGATTATGTACGTACAGGATTTGATAGTTGCCGTTTTAACGATATAAGAGTTTACTTAGAAGCAAATGATCAGAGTGGGATGGGTGTTATTGGATTATCTGAAATCGAGAAAGTCCGATTACATGCGCTTAACCTTGGAGTTCCAGAAACTTGTCTGGCATGCGATCCGACTCTCGCGCGCGGCTTAGATTACTACACCGGGCCGATCTTTGAAACCGTTCTGCCCGATCATCCGCACATCGGTTCGCTTTCGGGTGGCGGCAGATACGACGGATTGGTGAGCACATTTTCCAAAGAGCGCGTTCCCGCTACGGGGACGACGCTAGGTTTGGATCGCATTCAGACCGCGCTCACACAGCTCGGAAAATTCAAACCGATGTCTTCGACCACGCAAGTTTTAGTCGCGCGCTTCGACGCCGAAGGCATGAGTGAATGCTTGCAGATGGCCGCCGAATTGCGCAAGGCTGGTTTGCGCACGGAAGTATGGTACGATGACGACAAGCTGAAAAAACAATTCGCCTATGCCGACAAGCAGGGCATTCCGCTGGTGGTGATCGCGGGCCCGGACGAACGCGCGAAAGGCACAGTGGCTTTAAAAAATCTGCGCAAGCAAGAGCAGAAGGAAGTGGCACGCGAAGGTCTTGTCGAAATGATAAAAGCGTGGATTACTTCCGAACCAGATGTCTGAAAATATTCAGAAATGAGATTACGGATAATTGAGCAGAAACGTGAATCGGGAGGTTGTTAAATGTCCGCAGAAGTTATCGGTAAAGTGAAGTCAGGGGTATCTCATAAATTGCATGATGTGAAATGGGATACCGGCAGCAAAGAGGTCTATGTAGCCAATCAAAAAGTGGGGAAAGCCAACAGCGCCGCAGAAGCCATGCGTAAAGCAGAAGCGTTTTTGTATAATAAATAGCGGAATCAATCCTCGGCGCAAACTCCCCGGAGTCTAACCGACATGATCAAATTTACTGACGGCATCGAAGGTATATTGATTGTCCTCGGCATAATTGGTGGATTTCTCGTCATCTTATTCATCATGGGCGTTTATTCGAGTATTGCTGACCCAATACGTGAACGCCGCGAAAAAAAACGTCGTGAAATGGAAAAAGAGACAGAGAAACAGAACGAAGAGATTCGCCGTTTCCAAAAGCAAATGGAAGCTGAACAAGCGCGAGCTCGAAGGGATCTTGCCCAAGACAAAATGCAGAATGTAATCATCAATTGTCCACCGTGTAGGGGGCAAGGAGGGGCGCGTTCCTACCCCGGGAATTACAAGGATTGGACGGATTGGGAAAAAGGATATAATTGGGATGTTCCGGAACCTGGACCTGTTAAGACTGAACATGGAGATGATTGGCGTGAATGCCCGTTTTGTGGTGGCAAAGGTATAGCCATTGCCGTCATTCAGCGCGATGTTCAGACCCAGTGTGACGAGTGCCGTGGGAGCGGTCAGGTACTGGAGAAGTTCGCGGCGAGATTAGATATAGGTATTGAGAAGTGTGAGCGTATGATTCCTTGCAGAAGCTGCGGCGGGTTAGGCGAAATCAAGCGTGACGTAGTTACAGTTAGGACTCTGCAGGTTTATGGGCGTGAAGAAAGATTTGAGCTATATTTGACAGATGCGAATCGAAGATTTTTCTACACAAATCGTCCATTGGAAATACCCATTCAAGACTTTATTCAGAGCAGGATATCGGGTCCACGCAGTTGATTCAGTATCTATACGTTGACAATTGTTATTTAATTTGTATAGCGATTTGCATTAAGTGCGGCTGTTGCGACGCCGTTGTCGGTCTTCCGACCGGCAATGACGCGGTTTCCTTCGATATACATAACTTTTCCGGAGGTTCCAACATGTCGGTAGAATGATCGGCAAACTGAAAGGGGCGTATCCCACACATCGTACGATGTGAAGTGGGATCCCATCAGCAAAGAGGTATACACAGCCAATCAAAAAGTAGGGAAGGCGAACACCGCCGCCGAAGCCATGCGCAAGGCGTAAGCGTTCTTGTATAATAAGTAACCGCAAATTCCGTGATAATTTCGCAGTGACAAATAATACCAGAGCTATTCCATGCACGACATAGGGGATTTATTCGCGATTATCGGCTGTATCATTGGCGGATTCTTTATAATCCTGTTTGCGTATTGGGCATGGAATATTATCGCTTTTATTATAAGTACAATAAAAGATATAAGTGAAGAGCAAGAAAAGAGACGCCGCATAAGGGAGAAAAAGGAAGAAGAACAGCGAGCGAGACAGGAAGAAGAAACTCGTTATACTGAACGGCGAATAGAAAGCGAACCAGAGAGAATCCGCAAGGATCTTGTACAAGATAAAATGCAGAACGTAATCATCAATTGTCCGCCGTGCAGGGGGCAAGGAGGGGCGCGTTCCTACCCCGGGAATTACAAGGATTGGACGGATTGGGAAAAAGGATATAATTGGGATGTTCCGCAGCCGGGGCCGGTTTCGATAAAGCACGACTCCGACTGGAGTACGTGCCCGTATTGCAGCGGCAACGGCATTGCCGTTGCGACGTTTCAATACGGTGTCAAGATCCAATGTGGAGAGTGCGGCGGCACCGGCCAGGTAACGGAAAAGTTCGCGGCGCGGTTGGACGTCGGGGTCGAACGCTATGAGCGGACGGTCGCCTGCAGAAACTGCGGCGGGCTGGGCCAAACCACGCATGATATTGTCACCGTTCGGACGCTGCAACTTTTTCGTGGGAAGGAACATTTAGAACTCTTTTTGACAAACGCGAATCGCAGATTTTTCTATACCAACCGGCCATTGAATGTCCCGATTCGAGAGTCCATCAAAAATCAATTGCCGGGCCCGCGCAGTTGACCTCCATCTCCGAGCCGCGTTATCGAATGGATTATGAGCGATTCCGTTAAACAGCCTGCATCCGACGGACGGGCCGTGTTCATTCATACATACGGCTGCCAGATGAATGTCTCGGATTCGAGCATGATCGAAACGCTGCTCGAAGAGGCGGGATTTCATTTTGTGGATGCGGCGGAAAAAGCCGACGTGGTGCTGGTCAATACGTGCGCGGTTAGAGATCACGCGGAAGTGCGCGCCCTCGGGCAGATTTCCGATCTGTCGCGGCTCAAGAAAAAGAATCCGCTGCTGATCATTGGCATATTAGGCTGCGTAGCGCAAGCCCGCAAGCAGGAGATCTTAGAAGAAAAACCGTTCGTAGATCTGGTGGTGGGACCGGATGGATACCGCAAGCTGCCGCAGCTTTTGGAAGAGCGGATGATTTCGCCGCCGGGTTCGCCGGGACTTTTAGAAACCGAACTGCGGCGCGCGGAACTCTACGATGAAATCATTCCCCGGCATCGCGGCGGAGTGACGGCCTTTGTTTCGGTCATCCGCGGCTGCGACAAGTTTTGTAGTTTCTGCGTGGTACCGCGAACGCGCGGACGGGAACGCTCGCGGCCGCTGCCCTCCATTCTGCATGAAGTGGAAACGCTGGCCGCGCAAGGTGTGAAAGACGTCATGCTGCTCGGGCAGAACGTGGACTCGTATCGCTGGGAAAACAAAACGTTTGCCGATTGTATTAGTGCGGTGGCCGATGTGCAGGGGCTGCATCGCGTGCGCTTCATGACTTCGCATCCTTCGGACATTTCCGAGAATCTGCTCGAGGTGATGGGCTGTCAGAATCGCATCAGTCCGTTTCTGCATCTGCCCGTGCAAGCGGGAAGCAACCGCATTCTCGAACGGATGAACCGACCCTACACGCGCGAACATTACTTGAACATTATCGCTTCCGCGCGCAAGCACGTACCGGATATTGCACTGTCCACCGACATCATCGTGGGCTTTCCCTCCGAGACCGATGCGGAGTTTCAGGAAACGCTCGATCTGGTGCAGGAAGTCCGCTACGATACGGCCTTCACGTTCAAATATTCAAGCCGCCCGCGAACGAAAGCCGAACGCATGCCGGACGACGTGCCGGAAGAGGTGAAAGTCGAACGGCTGGAACGATTGATCGAATTGCAAAAACGGATTTCGCACGAACGAAATCTGGAGCAGCTTGGCAAGACGACGGACGTGCTGATCGAAAACGTCGCGCCGAAAGATTCCGCGATGTGGTTTGGCCGCACACCTGATTACCGTCCGGTTGTGGTGGCGAAGGGCAGTGATACAGTGGGTGATCTGGTGCGTGTGCGCCTTTCTGAACTCATCGGGTTTACGTTTCGAGGGGAAAGAGTCTGAAGAGAAGGATGAGGGATGAAGGATGAAGCAGACCCCCCTTTCATCCCCCCGTAAACGGAGGGAGAGAAGGCCGCGAGGGGGTATCCATCACAGCCCCCCTTTCATCTCCCCGCACGCGGGGGAAAATTATCGCCGAGGCGGGTGGGTCACCCGCCCGCAACAAATCAACGCAAACGATTCACATTCGAATAGAGACGGGAGCGCCCTATGTGGATTCTCCGCTGGATTTTGCTGATTATCGTTCTCTTTTTTCTGGTGGGCTTTCTCTCGCAGAACGCCGACCAGATCGTGTCCGTGAGAATCATGGGCTGGACATCGCCGGACTTGCCGCTATCCTACGCGCTGTTCTTGGCCGGACTGGCGGGCTACGCGCTGTGCCTTTTAGTGGCTCTGATTAATCAGATCCGGCTGCGCACGCAGATCGGCACACTGCGCAAGCAGAACCGCGAACTCCAGTCCGAACTGGATCGTTTGCGTAATTTCGCATTGGAAGGAGAATTTCCGGCGGTCGAAGCCGCGCCTTCAGAGGAGACCCGCACGTGACGTTTGCCGAATCCCTCTTTCTGCTTTTTCTTATTCTCATCGCCGCCGCCGCCGCCTACTATTACGTGCAGCGGCGGGAACGCACCCGCACGATTCCCGTATCTCCCTACGCCGAAGGGCTGCGGGCCATGATTGACGGCGACCGGGTTAAAGCCATTCAGAAGCTGCGCGAAGTCGTGTCAGTAGATTCCACCAACGTGGACGCGTACTTGAGGCTGGGGGTGTTGTTCGCCGATTCCGGAGACGTTGCGCGTGGTCTTAAAATTCACAAATCGCTCACGTTTCGCGGCGATCTGACAACGGCGCAAAAGGTTGAAGTGTATCGTGCGCTGTCGGAGGATCACATCCTGATGAATGACACGCCGCGCGCGCTCGAAGCCCTGGAACATCTTCTGACCTTGTCGAAAAAAGATCGCAAGGCTCTGGAGCGGAAGGTGGAGTTATTTACGCAGACGCGCAACTGGGCGGGAGCCTTTGACGCGGCGCAAAAACTGGCGGGACTCGGCGGCCCGGTCACTCCGCATCAGTTGGCCGTTCTGAAAGTGCTGGAAGGATTGCGCCTGGTGGAAAACAAAAAAGAGCGCGACGGCCGCATTAATTTCCGCGAGGCGATCAAGTTCGACACCGCGTTTATCGCTCCCTATCTGTACTGGGGAGATTCGTATATTCGCGAGGGTCGGACGGAGGATGCCGTGCGCATTTGGCGGCGGATGCTGAGCGCAAATCCCGCGCAGGCCCATTTGGTGTTCGAGCGGCTGGAAACGCACCTCTTCGATTTGGGACGCTTTTCGGAAATCGAGCAGATTTACCGCGCACTCATCCGCAGCTATCCGCAGAGCGTACACGCGTACGCGGCGCTGTCCCGTTTTCTCGATAAGCGCGGTGATCGCGGCGACGCCATTGCCGTGCTGATGGACGGCATCCACCACAACGCCGAAAGCATTTGGCTGCGCCGTTTGCTGATCCAAATTTACGGTGAAATGCGCGAGGCCAACCACGTGCTCGAACTGGCTCGCGACATTCTCGCCCGTGTCATGAAAGCACAATACGAGTTCAAATGCTCCGGCTGCGGATACGAAGCCCAGGAACCTCTCTGGCTGTGCCCGCGCTGCGGCAAACTGGATACCTTCAATGCATAAACGCATCGTCGTGATCCTCGGTCTCGTTTTGACCGTATCGCTCGCCTCGGCAAAGACGGCCCTCGACCTTATGCTGGAAGGCCGTTTCCGCGAGGCGAAAGAGATTCTCGAAACATCCAATATCAGCCCGCGCTATCAACTGCTCTATTACGCGCTGGTGGAATCCGACGCCGCGCGCGCCTGCTCGCTCTATCAGGTCGTAGCCATCCGCTATCCGGACAGCGATTGCGACAGCGTAGGCCGTGCGCGCATGGCGGAGGCTCAGGAGACGGGTTTGGTTATCGTGCCGATTGCGGAATGGTCACAGGCTCCTTATACGGTGAAGTCGCTGGCCATTCGTAAAGTCAGGCCGCCGCTTGCACCGGGCACGCCAGCTGCGCAGGAACCCGTGGCGGTCGTGGTGCCGATTCCGGTGGAAGTAACTGTCCCGGCACCTACTCCCGCACTGCCGACTCCGGCGGAGACAATTACTCCGCAAGAGCCGGAAAAAATCGCGGAACCGGAACCGATGTTAGAATCCGAACCGATTGCGGAACCGGCCAAGATTGAATCCATTGCCGCACCGCCTCCCGAACCGGAAGCTCCGGTGAAAAAAGACGTGATTGCCACAACGGATGAACCGGAAACAACCGCCGCTACTCCGCCGATGGAAGCTTCCGTTGCGGAGAAAGCTGTCGTAGACATCGTGAAACCCGCGCCGCAACCGGCCACTCCACCCGCGTCCGAACCGGAAGCGGAGAAGACTCCGGAACCGGCTCCCATCGTGAAAGAGGAGCAGCCGCCGGTGCAAGTGGAGACGGCGAAAACGGAAGAACTGCCCGTGATTGCAAAGGCCGCTCCGGTGGTGGAGCCCGCTCTTCCGCAGGCTGAATCCAAACCGCAAGCCGCGCCGCTAACGGATAGTGAAATGCTGGAACAACCGGCGGCCAACGGCAAATGGTATATTCAAGTGGGAGCGTTTGCCAACTATGACAACGCGCACCGCTTGGCTCTCTCTTTGCAGAAAGCGGGATATCCGGTCAAGCTGATTCCACGCGATACCTCGAAAGGCAAATTGCTGCAAGTTCGAGTCGGCGGTTATAAAACGCGCGAAGAGTGCCCGACGATTGCGGACACGCTGAAAGAGCAGTTTAAAGTTCCGGCGGTGATCCTTTCCGAATAAGCGGAAAGCAGCCCATCTGTAGTTTACAACGCCGTCTCAACGCGGGACGGCGTTTCCACAGGTTCCGGTCCGTCCGCCGTGCGGACGAGATCTCGCCAAAGGCGGACCGGTTAGCGACCCGGCTCGGCGGACCTAACGGTCGTTGCATCGCGCTGCGTGCGAGAAAATTCCGGCCGGGTCGGGAGCCTCGGCTCGGCGAAAACTCAGATAGAAAAATCCTGTTATGTCCACTCCCATGCTGAAACAGTACCACGAGATCAAGGCCCGCTTTCCGGGGGCGGTGCTGTTTTTTCGCATGGGCGATTTTTTCGAAACGTTTTTCGATGACGCGAAATTAGTATCCGATGTGCTCGGTTTGACGCTCACGAAGCGCAATCACGGACGCGACGGCGACGTGCCGCTGGCCGGATTTCCGCACCATCAACTCGAACCGTATCTCGCGAAGATGACGCGGGCGGGGTACCGCGTGGCGGTTTGCGAGCAAGTGGAAGATCCGAAACTCGCCAAAGGCATTGTTAAACGGGCGGTGACGGAAGTGGTATCGGCGGGCACGACGTTTTCGGAAAACGTGCTCGAAGAAACCCGCAACAACTATCTTGCGTCGGTTGTGCTGGAAGACACGCTGGCAGGATTGGCTTACGCGGACATCACGACGGGTGAGTTTTTCACGGGAGTGTTGCCCCTGGGAGAATTAGCGGCGCGGCTTTCCGCTCTCGAGCCTTCGGAAATTCTCTGTTCGAGCGAGCAGAAAGCGGAACTGGAAAAAATTCCGGCGCGATTGAACGCGGCCATGACCGTATTGCCGCGTTGGCAGTTCACGATGGAAGCGTCCACGCGCACGCTCACCGAACACTTCGGCGTGGCCACGCTGCGCGGCTTCGGACTCTCCGGTTTGGATCTGGCCGTGGGTGCGGCGGGTGCTTTAGTGCATTACCTGCGCGCGAGTTTGGTGGACAAGACTCCGGTGCTGCCCGATCTGCAAGTGTTCACGGTTTCGCAGGAACTTGTACTCGATCCTTCGACGCGGCGCAATCTGGAAATCGTGGAATCGCTTTCGGGAGAACCGCGCGGATCGCTGTTTGCGGTGATCAATCGCACACGCACGGGACCCGGCGCGCGGCTGCTCCGCCGCTGGCTGCTCTCTCCCTTGACCGATCCGGAAGGAATCCGCCGCCGTCAGGACGGAGTGGAGTACTTTTTTACGCAGCCTTCCATGGCAACTGCTTTTACGGAATGGCTGAGCGGCACGGGAGATTTACAGCGGCTTTTGGCGCGGCTGGCAACCACGCGAGCTTCAGCGCGGGATGCGGTCAGTCTGCGAACGGTTTTGGAAAAACTTCCGCGCTTGCAGGAAATTTTCCGCGAACACCGCGAGTCTCCACTCGCATCCTTGCTTGAACCTCTGCGGCCGCAAACCGATTTAGTGGATTTCTTGCGTTCGGTTCTCACGGAAGATCCGCCGCTCAACGTAGGCGACGGCCGCACGGTGCGGGAAGGTTTTTCGGTGGAACTGGACGAATTGCGCGACGTGCGCAAGAACGCAAACAAATGGATCCTCGAACACCAGCTTCAGGAGCGCAACCGCAGCGGAATTCCTTCGCTGAAGATCGGCTTCAATAAAGTCTTCGGCTATTACATCGAAATCACGAACACGCACAAGGAAAAAGTTCCCGCCGATTACATCCGCAAGCAAACGCTCACAAATGCCGAACGGTATGTAACTCCCGATCTGAAATCGTGGGAAGAAAAAATTCTGACGGCGGAAGAAAAAATTTCAGTGCTGGAGACGGAAATCTGGCAGCGCGTGCGCGAGGAGATTCTTTCACGGGCGGAGGATATTACGCGAGCAGCGCGGGCCTTGGCGGAGCTGGATGCTCTGCACGGCATGGCGCGGATTGCCCGTGAAAAACAATACGTACGCCCCATAGTGAACACCGGAAATAAGTTGACCGTGCGCGGCGGGCGGCATCCGGTCGTGGAGGCTTTGCTCCCGCCGGGGACGGGATTCGTGCCGAACGATTTGGAAATCGGCGGCCAAGACTTTCAGATTATGATTCTGACCGGGCCTAACATGGCCGGGAAGTCCACCTATCTCAGGCAGGCCGCGCTGACGGTGATTCTGGCGCAGACCGGGTCGTTCGTTCCTGCCGAGTTCGCGGAAATCGGGATTGTGGATCGCATCTTTACGCGCATCGGCGCCGGCGATAATCTGGCGGCGGGGGAAAGCACGTTCTTGGTCGAGATGACTGAGGTCGCGAATATTCTGCGCCATGCCACGCCGCGTTCGCTTGTGGTTTTAGATGAAGTAGGCCGGGGCACATCCACCTACGACGGACTTTCCTTGGCTTGGGCGATCACCGAATTCTTGCATGAGACTCCGGCCGTTGCCGCCAAAACTTTATTCGCCACGCACTATCACGAACTCAATCGCATGGCTGAACAGTATCCCCGCCTTCGCAATTATCGCGTGGAAGTGGAGGAGTGGGGAGACCACATCGTTTTTCTCCATCGCATCACTCCCGGTGAAACCGACCGCTCCTACGGAGTGGAAGTCGCTCGCTTGGCGGGAATTCCCGCTACTGTTGTTGATCGTGCGCGTCATCTACTACCCACTTGGGAAGGTTCTAAAAACACTATTGCCCCCCCGCAAATCGCCCCCTCAATCCTGCCGACAGTTCAGCTAACTCTATTTGAATCCGACACTCAGAAAGTTGCAGATGCCCTCCTCGAACTTGATCTTGAGCACTTAACACCTCGTGAAGCTCTTGACAAACTCTTTGAAATCAAGGAGATGTTAAGTAACGGGCAGAGTGCCAAAGGGTAGAAAAGTGCTTGACTCTCGGAATGCTTTTTCTTATTTTTACAAGAACTAAGCATTTTTCAGGTGGATCGCATGGCACTTGCTGCGACGGATGTCCCTTCCGTCCGGATATTTTTTAGCCTTTTCGATTAAAAACTTCGGATTTTGCAAAAAGGAAAATTATTTGCGGTTCAGATTTTTACTGCAAATACATTTATTTGCAAATCCGAAAAGCTTTTGCTGGAGGGACAGATGAGAGCAGCACGCGTGTATTGCATCGCGGTCATGTGGATCACCGCATTTGGGATGTCCTCCGTTGCTCATGGTGAATGGGTGATCGGAAGATACGCCGGGGAATTTCTGTCTCTGGGAGCGGGCGCGCGCGCCCTCGCGATGGGCGATGCGTCCGTAGCCGCGCCGACTCCGTCATCGGCGGCGTATTATAATCCGGCGGCGCTCGCGGGAATCGAGAAGCGATACGTGGAGTTCATGCACGCGTCGCAGTTCGATAATCTCTTTGCTTACGATTATCTTTCGTTGGCGGGCAAACTTCGCGGCGGACAATGCGCTGCCGTAACGGTATTGTACACCCGGGTGAGCGATATTCCGTTGACGCGGCTGGCCGATCCGAATCGTCCGCTAAGCGATGATAACCGCGTGGTGGTAAAGAGCGAGACCGGCGATCATGAGCTGGCGCTGATGGCCGCGGCCGCCCGACCGCTGGGAGCGAGTTGGAAAGCGGGAGTCACCGCGAAACTCCTCTATAAGACCGTAGCAGGAGAATCCGCTTACGGCTTGGGTTTCGATGCCGGTGTAAAACGCACGGTACTCAAAAACGTGCAGGTCGGCGCGGCGCTGCGCGACGTAACGACCAGCGTCTTGGCGTGGAGCACAGGCCGGACGGAAGCGATTCTGCCCTCTCTGGCCGTTGGCGGAGCGTGGTCGGCGGAACTTCGTTCGCTAAACGCGAGGCTCAGCTTGGCGGCTGATCTGGACGGACATTTCGAATCGCGGGGCGAGGCGGAAACGGTGGAAGCCGGACTGCTCACGGTAGAGCCGCATGTTGGTTTGGAGTATTTAATTTCGAATACGGTTGCCCTGCGCGGCGGAATCAACGGCACTGATTTGACGGCGGGCGCGGGACTCAACTTCTCATGGCTATCGGTACACGCGGCTTTTCAGGATCACGCAGATCTGGGCTTGACGCACCGGATTTCAGTGGCGGTTGCGTGGTGAACGGGCCGCATAGTGTTTCGCAACTTTTCGGTAAGACATTGTTCCATACAATTTATTCAGCGAGCCCCGCAGCATGATTTACTCGATGACTGGCTACGGACGGGGCGAAGCGTCCACCAACGGCATGCGCGTTTCGGCGGAAGTGCGCACGTTGAACAGCCGTTTTTTCGATTTTAGCTTTCGCGCGTCCCGCACGCTGCAAAATTACGAGAATGAACTGCGGGAGTTGTGCCGCGGCCGCATTCAGCGCGGCAAGCTGGCGCTGTCCTTAGTGGAATTGCGCACATCCGATGCGCCGCCCACGGCGCGGCTTGACACCGCCGCCGCGCAAAGACTGGCGCGCGAACTCTCGCAACTTGCGAAGGATCTCGGGTTGGACGGCGGAGTGACTCTGGAACACCTGCTGCATTTTCCGGAGCTTCTGGTTCAGGTCGAAGATCCGACCCTCAGCGAATTGCTTTTACGCTTGGCGCGGGAAGCGACGGACGCGGCTCTGACCGACCTCTGCCGCATGCGGCGTGAAGAGGGCAATGTTCTGGCGGCCGATATGTCCGCGCGATTGGACATCATCGAATCCGCGGTGGCCGACGTATCGCGCATCCAGGGAGATGTGCCGATGCGCGCCGTGGAAAAGCTGCGCGAGCGAGTGAAACGGCTCAGCTTGCCGCAAGCGTACGACGAGTACCGGTTGGAGATGGAATTGGCTATTTTAGCGGACCGGCTGGACATCAGCGAAGAACTGGTACGGCTGCGCGGCCATATCGAGGCGTTCCGCAAGACGCTGCAGTCTCCGGAAGGCGTGGCCGGGAAAAGGCTCGAGTTTTTACTGCAAGAGATGCACCGCGAAGCGAATACGGTGGGATCGAAGACGTCCAGTTTGGAAATTTCGCATCTCGGCGTGCGCATGAGAGAAGAGATCGAGCGGCTGCGCGAGCAGGTGCAGAATATTGAGTAGCGGCGGTCTGATCGTTTTTGCCTCACCCGCGGGCGGCGGAAAAAGCACCGTGATCCGCCGATTACGCGATACTCATCCGGATTGGGGATTTTCCGTCAGCGCCACCACGCGTGCGCCGCGATCCGGAGAAGCGGACGGCCGCGAATACTACTTTTTATCACGCGAGGAGTTTGTGCGCCGCGTGGAAACGGGAGAATTTCTGGAGCACGAAGACGTGCACGGAAATCTGTACGGCACGCTGCGGCCCATCACGATGGAGCGCGTGCAGCGGGGTGAAACGCTGATCTTCGATCTGGACGTGAAGGGTGCGCTGAACGTGAAGGAAGCGTTTCCCGAAGCGCTGAGTATTTTTCTGCTGCCGCCGTCGCGGGAGATTCTGCGGCAGAGACTGGAAGGACGAAAGACCGAACCTCCCGAAGTGGTCGAACGGCGGTTGTCGCGGGCCGATATGGAATTGGCATTAGCTCCGCGCTTCGACGTGCAAATTGTCAACGATGTGCTCGACACCACGGTTGCCGAAGTGGAGCGAGCCATCGCCGCACGTTTTTCTGAACAACCTTTGGCTTGAAACAAACACACGAAGATAAAGGCACTATGAGACCGGAAGATTATTTTCCCGAAGACTTTCTGGACGGCACCGCAAGTATTTACGAAGTCGTCTTGGTGATTGCCAAGCGGGCGCGGCAAGTCAGCGAAATCCAGAAGCGACAGATTGACCGTCATCTCGGTCAGACCGAAATGCTGGAACAGGCGGCCGCGCGCGCGCGCGCCGAGGACTCGGATGAAGTCGTGGAACCCGAACCGATTGATCGGCCCGTTCCGCGATTCGAAAAACCTGTAGGCGTTTCGATGCGCGAGATGAAAGAGGGCATGATTGACAAATACTATGAGGAATAACCGCCCTCCGTTCTCCGGCGGGAAACCGGAGCGCGAACTGGAAGGCCGCAAGATACTGGTGGGAGTGTGCGGCGGGATTGCCGCTTATAAGACCGTTGAGCTGGTGAGGCTGTTCATCAAGGCGGGTGCGCGCGTACAGGTCGTCATGACCAAAGCCGCGTGCGAGTTTGTCACTCCGCTGACGTTCGAGACCATTACGGCGCGCAACGTGTATGTGGAGATGTTTCCCAAACACCGGGAAATCTCCCCGTGGCACACGGAAATCGCGAGTTGGCCGGACATGGCGGTGATCGCGCCGGCGACAGCCAATCACATGGCGAAACTGGCGGCGGGACTTGCGGACGATCTGCTCTCCACCACGATGCTCACGCTGGAACGGCCGCGGCTGCTGTGTCCCGCGATGAATACCCGCATGTGGGCGAATCCGGCGACGCAGGATAATTTGACCACGCTCAAGCGTCGCGGCTACCGGTTTGTGATGCCGGATGAAGGGCAGATGGCGCGTCCCGGTGAAGATGAAGGTGTGGGCCGTTTGGCCGATCCGCAGGCGATCTATCGTGAAGTGCGGCATATTCTATCCGCGCCGCAGGATTTACGCAATACACGCGTGCTGATTACGGCGGGCCGCACGGAAGAATCGTGGGATCCGGTGCGCATGCTCACGAATCGCGCTTCCGGCCGCATGGGTTTTGCGTTGGCTGAAGAAGCGCGCGAGCGCGGTGCGGACGTGATGCTGATTCACGGGCCAACGGACGTGATTCCTCCCGCGGGTGTGCGCATTCGCCGCATCACCACCGCTGCCGAAATGGCCGCCGCAGTCAAACAGGAATTTCCGGCTTCGCAGATTGTCCTGATGGCCGCCGCCGTGGCGGACTACACGTTTGCGCGGACCGTTGAGCACA
>RPQS01000058.1 GCA_003818605.1 Candidatus Zhuqueibacterota bacterium
AATAATACCGCCGACCTTGCGCTCCTCTTACTTGAGGGGCTTGATCAGAAGTCGTTCGTCAACGGGACGAATCTTCATGGGTTTAACCTCCGGTTTGTAGGATATTTAGGTGTGATTTTAAGTGGTTGTTAGCACTCTATGATTGCGAGTGCTAAGCGTTATACAATATACTTTGAAGAAGGTTCCGAGTCAAGACCTTCACCTATTATGACACATTGATATTATTACACTTATACAGAATTGGCGAGTGAAACACGGCTAGTCCTCTGTCTCCATGGAACTTTCCGCAAAGTCCTCTTCTTTCATCTCTTCGCTTCCATCTTTCTTTTTATTGCGATTGTGACAAGGATTTGCTAAACTGAACTTACGATGTCTGACCCCACGCTGCATTTTTCGGCCCAATCGAGTGAATTTGACTGCCCTGATCCCCTCGCTCTCTTCGAGAATCTGCGCGAAAAATCCGGATTATCCTTCCTCTATAAAGGAAGAGATGATGCGGAAATCTGGATGGGATTCGGATTGGCGCAAGGCTTTGCGGCGGATCGCGGATGCCGGCCGGTATTGGAAAGCATCGCGGGTGACGATCTGCCCTTTTCGCCGCGCATGTTCTCTGCAATCCAGTTCAGTAAATCCGGCAGCATCGGCGGACTATGGACGTCCTTTGATTTGCCCCCTTTCCTTCTGCCGCAGATTATCATTCGCTGGCGCGATAACCTCGCCGGGATGCTTGTGCTGACACCTGCAAACAGTCCGCATGTGCCGCCGGAATTTGACGTCAAGCGGTTCTGCGCGCCATCGGCCGAAAAAAAAGAAAAAACCGCGAATGCGGTTCGCGTGATTCCGCGAACGCAGATCGGCACTTGGCGGCAAGGGATTGAGATTGCTTTGCGCGCCATGGAGTCCGGTCCGCTGAAAAAAGTTGTGCTGTCGCGAACAACTTCGGCGTTCAGCGATCAGCCGTTTAACATCGGCTCTATTCTATCGGAACTCTTGAAGCAGGACGGCTGTTCGGTGTTTGCGCTACACCGGGGTGATGCCGTTTTTCTGGGAGCGTCGCCCGAACGGCTATTCCGGTTGGATGGTAACACCATTTCCACGGAAAGTCTGGCCGGAACGCGGCCGCGCGGACAGACGGATCGCGAGGATAAAAAGTTTGCCGCCGCCTTGTTCGAATCCGAAAAGGAACTCCGCGAGCACAATATTGTCCGCGATTTTATTGCATCGCATTTGAAAGACTTGTGCATGGTTCAGCATGTCGGCAAACCCGCCGTGCGCAAACTGAATACCATGCAGCACCTTTATACTCCGCTGACGGGAACGCTGCGCGAAAATGTTGGAATGGATGACGTGCTGAAGGCACTGCATCCGACTCCGGCGGTTTGCGGAGAGCCGCGCGATGAGGCAAGCGCATTGATTGACCGTCTCGAAGCGGTTCCGCGCGGATTTTATACGGGAGTTCTGGGCTGGGCGGATGCCGCTTCTGCAGAGTTGACGGTAGCCATCCGCTGCGCGCTGATCCGTGGCCAATCGGCAACCGTGTTTGCCGGAGCGGGAATTGTCTCCGGTTCCGATGCCGACGCGGAATGGGAAGAGACGGAAGATAAAATGAAGCCTGTGCTGAATGCGCTGGGACGTGCGGTAGCATGATCCCCGCTAACCTCAACTATCTGCACACAACGGTTCTGCTGCGGCAATTGGCGGCGGGAGGAGCGAAGCGGGCGGTGATTTCACCGGGATCGCGCTCGACGCCGCTGGCGCTGGTCGCTTACGAGCTGCCGGAGCTTTCTTCGTACGTTCTGACGGACGAGCGCAGCGCAGGATTTTTCGCGCTGGGACTATCCAAAGCGGACGGAGTGCCCGCGATTTTGATTTGCACATCGGGAACGGCGGCGGCGAATTATTTTCCGGCCGTGATCGAAGCCGCGCAGTCGTGCGTGCCATTAATTGTGCTGACCGCCGACCGGCCCGCCGCGATGCGGAATACGGGCGCACCACAAACGATAGATCAAGTCAACCTGTACGGAAGCTATCCACGTTTTTTCGCCGATCTGCCGGAAGCGGAACTTTCCCACGATCACGCCCGTCTCATGCGCGCGATTGCCGCACAGGCTTATGCGGCAGCAGTCTCCGTTCCGCAAGGTCCGGTTCATTTGAATGTGCCTTTGGACGAACCGCTGACGCCGATTGCGCAAGACGGCGAAAAGATCAGCGAAATTCTGAATCTGTTGGATGCGGAAAAAATATATCGCGTGCCGTCAACAACCGCGCCGGAACCGGACGTACATGCGATTCAATATACAGCACAACAAGCCATAACTTCGCTCTGCGGATTGATTGTGGCCGGACCCGATGCGGCGCGCACCACTGCGGAAGCGGATGCGATTCTACATTTGGGCCGCAAATTGGGCTGGCCGATCATGGCCGATGTGACTTCGGGCTTGCGCTTTTTATCGGAACCGGTCATTCCGTACTACGACATTTTTCTACGCGAAGAAACGCTTGCAAGTCTGACACCGGATATCGTGTTGACTTTCGGCGCGCATCCGGTCTCGAAAGTATTGAACGCATATCTGGACCGGCATCGTGCGGCCAACACGATTCGCATTCAGCCGCACAAGTTAGGGCAGGATCCGCAAAAGCGCGCAAACGAAATCATCGAAGCGGACATCGCGTCTTTTAGCAATATGCTGGCGACACTCGTTCCGGCCTCGCGGGATTCTTTGATCTACGAACCGTTCCGCGCGGCGGCGGAGCGATTACGAGCACAACTTGCGCATGAAACGAACGCAAGTTGCGAAGGAATATATGTCCTTCGCGCCGTGCGCGAGATGCCGGACGGTGCGAATATCGTTTTAGCCAACAGCCTTTCCATCCGCTATGCCGATGCGCTGTGCGCGGCGGAGGGAAAACGCTATTCCGTGTTTGCCATGCGCGGAGCGAGCGGAATTGACGGCACAATCTCGCACGCTGCAGGAATCGCAGCGGCATCCAATAAATCCACGCTGCTGGTTACCGGAGATTTGGCATTTCTTCACGATTTAGGCGGGCTGGCAGCGAGTAAATTCGCGCCACAACTAAAAATTCTTCTGCTCAATAATAATGGCGGCGGGATTTTCCACTTTTTACCCGTGCATGAACAAGAATCACAAACGCAATTCGAAGTTCTGTACGGAACGCCGCACGGATTGAAACTTGCGGCAGCAGCGGAGCTATTTGGTTTGGATTGGCACATGATTGACAGACCAGAG
This sequence comes from Candidatus Zhuqueibacterota bacterium, assembly GCA_003818605.1. Taxonomy (GTDB): domain Bacteria; phylum Electryoneota; class RPQS01; order RPQS01; family RPQS01; genus RPQS01. The sequence goes on from RPQS01000058.1 coordinate 3,249, forward strand.
GATCTTTCCATTTTAGGCAAGAATGCTGCTTCGCGAACTCTTGTTTGCGAAGTACGCATAACGCGGGAAGAAAATCATCGCTCGTATACGGCATTCATCGAGCGATTATCTTATGCGGTGAACACGTGAGTAGAATCTCCACAGCGGGAATCGAATGGAACGTAGAAACGCGCGGCAGCAAGAATGGCCAGCCGCTGATTCTGTTGCACGGATTCGCGGGATCGCTGCATGCATGGGATCGTATCGCTCCGTTTTTAGAACCCCATTTCCGGTTGATTCTGCTCGATCTTCCCGGTCACGGTGAAACTCCTCTGCCGCCGGAAGAAATCGGATTTGCTGAATTCACCAACGGACTTATAGAGCTAATCCAAAAAATCGCGAGGAAAAAACCGATTCTCTGCGGCTACAGCATGGGCGGCAGACTCGCTTTGCATGCGGGAGTTGAAGCGAGCGAAACGCTGCGCGGATTGATTCTGATCGGAGCATCGCCGGGAATCGAAGAGCCGCGCGAACGCGCGAAGCGCAGGAATGCGGATCACGACTTGGCGGCGGATATTCTTACCAAAGGCTTGGAGTGGTTTGCCGATCATTGGGGTTCGCTGCCGCTGTTTGCGTCGCAGAAGGACTTACCCATTGAAATACAGAACGATTTACGGCGCGCGCGGCTGGCCAATGATCCCAACGGTCTTGCGTACAGCCTCGCGCATTGGGGAGCGGGCGAGCAGGAATTTGTGGGGCCGTATCTTTACAAAATCCGCTGCCCGCTATTGCTTTTAGCGGGCGCGCTTGATCAGAAATTTTGTCTTTCAAATCATTACATGGCTTCGGCGGTCGGAACAAGCAATCTGCGGCGCGTGGAGATTCCACACGCAGGACATGCCGCGCACATCGAACAGCCGGAAGCCGTGGCACAGGAAATCATAACGTTTGCACAAACCTTACAGGAATAAATATGAGTCAGTTTCCGTGGAAATCCGCCGGTGAGTATTCCGATATTCTTTATGAGAAGTGGGATGCAATCGCGAAAGTCACAATCAACCGGCCGAAAGTTCATAACGCGTTTCGGCCGCAAACCGTGACGGACATGCTGAACGCTTTCCTGGATGCGCGCGAAGATCCGGAAATCGGTGTGGTGATTTTGACCGGCGCGGGAAACGAAGCGTTTTGCTCGGGCGGCGATCAAAAGATACGCGGCGATCAGGGCTACATGGGCGAGGACAAAGTGCCGCGCCTCAATGTGCTCGATCTGCAACGGCTCATCCGCAGCATGCCCAAACCGGTGATTGCGATGGTGGCGGGATATGCGATCGGCGGTGGCCACGTGCTGCACGTGGTGTGCGATCTTACGATTGCCGCTGAGAATGCGCGCTTCGGTCAGACCGGGCCGAAGGTGGGTTCATTCGACGGCGGATTCGGCGCGGGATATTTGGCGCGCATCGTGGGACACAAGAAAGCCAAAGAAATTTGGTATCTGTGCCGTCAGTACAGCGCAGAGGAAGCGCTCGATATGGGACTCGTGAATGCCGTTGTGCCGCTCGATAAATTAGAAGAGACCACCGTGCAGTGGTGCCGCGAGATTCTGGATAAATCTCCGATGGCCATTCGCTGTTTGAAGGCGGCATTCAACGCCGAGACCGACGGCGAGGCGGGAGTTCAGGAATTGGCGGGCAACACCACGCTGCTCTATTACATGAGCGAGGAAGCGCAGGAAGGCCGCGAAGCCTTCAAGCAAAAGCGCAAACCGGATTTTAAGAAGTTCAAGAGAGTGCCATAAACAACCAGGAATGGAATATGCAAGAAAGAACGCACACAGAGAAAGATGTTTGAACCCTGTTAGGGATCAATCATGTGTTAAGGCATGAAATCTATGTTCACAATATTTCGCCTGATTGTCAACGTGACACGGCGGATCATCATCCGTTACCACCACCTACGGCCGGTAATGCTGCTGCTGACAGGTTATGCTTGCTACATGCTGTTGGGCTGGATCGTGCTCAGCTTACCATGGCTGCATGAAAACGGCAACGTATCCTTAATCGACAACCTCTTCACATCCGTTTCCGCGGTTTCCACCACCGGACTGACAACGGTGAGCACGCCAGACAGCTACAATTTCTGTGGTGAACTGGTTATCCTGATCTTAATTCAGCTCGGCGGTTTGGGCTACATGACGTTCGGCTCATTTCTTTTTCTTATAACTCACGAACTAAAGTTGACAGATTTCCGGATTAAAATGTCTAAATCCGCATTTTCAGTGGAAGAAGACGTGAAGGTGGAAACGTTCATCGGAATGGTGGTGATTTACACGATGCTGATCGAAGCGGCGGGCGCGATTCTGCTTTATCTTTATTTTCAGAGTGCCGGAATCGCAAACCCCGCTTGGGCGGCGATCTTTCACAGTGTTTCGGCGTTTTGCACGGCGGGATTCAGCCTGTTCAATAACAGCCTGGAGGGTTTTCCTGCGCACACGGGCATTAACTTGGTGGTTGCCGCACTCAGCTTGTTGGGCGCAATGGGTTTTATCATTATCCACGATGCCCTTATGGTAGCCCTGCGTCAGCGGAAACGGCTCACGTTTACATCGCGAATCATCTTATACTCCACAATGTGGGTGATGGTCATCGGCACGTTCCTTCTCTATGTGGGTGAGCCCAGTTGCACCGCATTGCCCGCTTCCGAGCGATTCCTGGTCAGTTTCTTTCAAACGATGACGGCCGCAACTACGGTAGGATTCAACACGATTCCCATTGCGAAAATCTCGGTTGCGTTCACTTTTCTCATTACAATTTTAATGGTGATTGGCGCGTCGCCATCGGGGACAGGCGGCGGCCTAAAGAGTACGACGATTGCCGTTTTGTTGGGCACCATCCGCAGTACGTTGCGCGGACGGGAACATGTGACTTTCGGCAAGCGTCGTATCCCCATCGGGCGAATGCGCGCGGCCACGGCCAGCGTGGGAACATACGTAATTTTACTCCTTTTCGGAACATTTCTGCTTAGCTGGATCGAGACGTTCGAGCTGGAGGACATTTTATTTGAGGTGGCATCGGCATTGGGGACGGTGGGACTGTCGCGCGGAATTACCGCAAATTTGTCCTTGCTTGGCAAGCTGATTGTTATCACGTTGATGTTCGTTGGGCGTGTAGGCGCGCTCAGTTTCGGCTTTGCCCTATTTGGGAGCGCAACGGTGGAGCAGATCATTGAAGCGGATTTGGAGCAGGAAGACGTGGTGCTTTAGTCTTGTGAATTGCGGAAATCGCTATAGAGATGTCGTCCTTTTGTAACTGGATTCTCGCCTCCCGCCCCAAGACATTGGTGGCGGCCATCGTTCCGGTAATTGTCGGTGCGGCGTTTGCCGCACGCGGCTTGGCGATTAACGGCTGGCTGTTTGCGTGCGTTCTGCTTTCGGCGGTGTGCATTCAGATTGGAACAAATTTAGCCAACGACTACTCGGATTTTAAAAAGGGAGCGGACACCGAAAAAAGGTTGGGGCCGACGCGCGTCACGCAAGCGGGACTTATCGCACCGAATCGCGTGAAAGCCGGAGCGATTTTCACCTTCGCTCTGGCGGTGATGTTCGGAGTTCCGCTGATTGTGCACGGCGGCTGGCCGATTCTATTCATCGGTTTGCTGAGTATCCTGTTCGGCTGGGCTTATACGGGCGGGCCATATCCCTTGGGATACAACGGACTCGGTGAATTGTTCGTGCTGCTCTTTTTCGGTTTTGCGGCGGTGGCGGGAACGCATTATGTTCTCACGCTCGACTGGAATCCGCTCACGCTGCTCATCGCGCTCGCGCCCGGCTTGCACGCTTCCGCGATTTTAGCGGTAAACAATGTCCGCGATATAGACACCGACCGCGCGGCGGACAAGCGCACGCTGGCAGCAAGGTTCGGCAGAACGTTCGGAAGAGTTGAATATGCTTTATTGCTATTGATTCCGTTTCTTGTCCCCATTTTCTTATTTCTCGTTTTTCATTTCTCATTTCTGATTTTTTTGCCGCTTCTGTCTTTGCCGCTTGCGTTTCAACCATTGCGCATTGTGTTCACGCGCACCGACGGCCCGAACCTCATTGCCGCATTGGGCGGAACGGCACGATTACAATTGATTTTCGGAATTCTTTTCGCCATTGGATTAGTCCTGTGAAAATCGTACAAGTTGAATACTTGCCCTACGACCTCGCGTTTCGAAAACCTTTAGATACGCCACGCCTGTCACAGCAATCTATCGAAGGGTTCCTCATCCTTTTTAAGACTGATGATGGCAAGATGAGTATCAGTGAATGCCCAGGCGCTTCGTACAGAGCGACGAATGAACTCAAACGCCTTGTAAAAAGAAGGATATTTCCGCCAATTCCATCCTGCGTCGATGACCTTGGTCCAACTATATATGATACATCTTGGTATGGATTTGATGAACCAACAATTCAGTTTGCTATAGACTCGGCTTTAATGAGCCTTGTTGCCCAATATGAGGACAAGCCTTTGGACATGTTATTGAATCCAAATTCTCAAAAGCAAATAGAGGTGAATGCATTACTTGAAGGAACAACACATGAGGAGCTAATTGATTCAGCTAAAGAAGCTTCGATGAAGCATTTTCGTTCTATGAAGGTAAAGATTGGTCGAGATTTTGTGAGCAGAGACGCAGACTTGATCTATGCGCTTAGAACTGATTTTCCAGAGATGAAATTGCGTGCTGATGTGAATTGTCTTTGGACATCAAGCCAGTTTGTACATTTCTGCAGCTTCAATCAACAGCGAGAAATTGAGTATATTGAAGATCCTATTAAAACGCCTTTAAGGAAAATGCCTCGAGGGCTTAAAACTGCTTTCGGTGTTCCGATAGCGTTAGACGAATCTGCTCGAGATCTGAATTACTCAGATTCTCTTTTTGACAGACAGGTATGCGATGTACTTATAATAAAACCAGCCTACGTAGGTTCGTACAGAAAGGTCAGGGATATCTGCGTAAAGGCTAATGATCGTGGTATTGATGTTGTCTTCACGAGCGCCTTTGAATCGAGCTTAGGACTCAGTTATGTTGCTGCATGTGCAGCCGCATTCGGTTGTCCATTGCGGGCTCACGGATTAGCTACTGCAGAATTTTTGGCAGAGGATACTCTCGTTGAATCATTACTTCCTCTAAACGGGCGAATTAACGTACCTGATGTCCGCGATTTGCCGCTAATGATAAAGCCTGATTTTCTTCAACCTCTTAGAATCTGATCAATGACACAACGCGATTGGTTTACCCGCAGCACGGAATCGGGCCGCGCGCAACTCGCCGATTGGGCGGGTTCGCTTCCCGATGAACAATTCAATGAAAAAACGACGCGCATGGCCATGCTGCTCGCGGAGCAATTTCCCGACCGGCGATCACGCATCGGTTTGTGGGGCGAGAACAGCCTCGACTATCTGGTCGCGCTCTTCGCCGTGATGCGCGCCGGGCATGTGGCCGTGCCTCTGCAAACGCGGCTCACAGCCCGCGAACTGACGGAAATCGTGCGCTTCGCCGATCTGCAGGGATTGCTCGTCTCGCGCAGCTTTCCGCAGACTCATCGCGAAACGATGCCCGGATTGCCGATACTTACTTTCGGCATGAAACTCGAAACTCCTCCCTCCCGCCCGCCGCGATTCAAGGAACTCGGCGATAAAGACGTGGCCGTGCTGCTTTGCACGTCCGGCTCTTCGGGTAAGGCGAAGGTCGTTCCGTTTACTTTACGCGCGCTTCTGGATCACGGGAAAGTCGTGTGCGAACATCTGAAAGTCACGTGGAAGGATTCGTGGCTGGTCTGCCTTCCGTTTTATCATATCGGCGGATTGGCGATTCCGTTTCGCTGCTTGGTATCGGGAGCTTCCCTGTGCATTTCCCAATCGGCCGATCCGGATGAGATCAACCGCCTGATTGACCGGGAAGACGCGACCGTTATCACGCTCGTGCCGACGGTGTTGGAACGCGTCCTCATCAAACGCGAAGGGCAGGAGTTCCCCAAATCGCTGCGCGCAATTATTGTCGGCGGCGGTCCCGTGCCGGCGGGACTATTAGCGCGTTGTCCGGTTGCGTACGCGACCTACGGTTTGACGGAAACCGGTTCGATGGTCACGTGCGCGCGGCCCGGCTGCGGCGACCGCGAACGCAAAACCGCGGGCCCGGTGTTGCCGGGAACGCAAATAAAGATTCTGAATGACAGCGGAAAAGAAGTAAAGAAGGTCGAGGCGGGGCAAATCGTGGCGCGCGGTCCGGGAATGGCGCACTTGTATTTGGGAAATCCGGACGCGAGCGCAAAGACGTTTCGTTCGGGTTGGATTTATACGGGAGATATCGGCAAACTCGACGAGAACGGCTACTTAATCGTGGAAGCGCGCCGTCAGGATTTGGTGCTGACCGGAGGAGAAAACGTTTATCCGGCGGAAATCGAAGAGGCTTTGCGCAAACATCCGCGCGTGGAAAGCGTGGTGGTTTTGCCGGTGGAAGATCCGGAGTGGGGACAGACACCTGCCGCATTGATCGTTTTAAAACCGGGACGGCCTCTGCAGAAGATTCACATCTTCCAGTTTCTCGAAGACCATCTGGCGCGATTCAAATTTCCACGCAAAGTGGTCTTTACAGAAAAACTGCCCACGCTTTCCAACGGCAAACCGGACATGCCCGCCATCCGCAAGCTCTTGACCAGCGCGCCGGATTCGAAGTAGAGCAAAAGATTAATGAAATGCGCGGGGTAAGGACACCCCGCGCAGCGAATACGATTATTAGCGGCGGCCTCCGGCCGTCGTTTTTCATTGTAGGGGCACGGCATGTCGTGCCGTTTTGTAGCGCCGCACGGCCGTGCGCTATTATTTCCCCCCGTGGACGGTCCGTCCGCTTCGCGGACGAGATCTCGCTCTGCGGAGGGGAAGAAAGGGGGGTTATTTCATCAGCACGATTTTATTCGTCCGCATTTCCCTTCCCGCTTCCATCCGGCAAAAATACACACCCGACGACAACGCGCTGCCGTCGAAACTGATGCGATGCTCTCCCGCCGTCTTCATTTCATCCAACAGCACAGCCACTTCCCTGCCCAAAACATCGTAGAGACGAAGTGACACACGCTGCGTTACGGGCAGCGTGAATTCGATTTGCGTTATGCTGTTGAAGGGATTGGGACGCATTGCTAACGTCGGGAATTGAGCCGTTCCAAGCCTCTGCGAAGGAGCGTCAAGCTGCGAAAGATAAAACATCCGCTCACTCATACTTACAACCGATGTGTCCGGGCGATGGGAGTGAGCGGTAACATGCCAATGCTTCCATCCGCCGCCCAGACTATTAAGCAAGCTGTCGGAAACTTGGTACGCTGTGTCAAGCAACGTTGCCTGATACGAGTGTAAGTCATCCCAAATACGCAATGTATACTGAACCGTATCCAACGGATCGGGTTCGCTGGAAGACCTCCACGCGAACACGATCGGCGAAGTATTTATCAGCGTGTCCTGATCGCTCGGTTCTAAAAGATCAAAAGGAGTAGACGGCGCAGGAATGCGTGAGTCGGCGGTGAGGTGTACCGCATAGAATCCGGGATAAGAGGATCCGGCACCTCGATAAATATCACCATCACCGCCTAAAATCAGAGTGCAATCCGCAAGTTGCGTTGCTGCATAGGCCGCAGCCCAGAAATTAGTATGCAACACAACAAAATCATGGAGTATACCGGAGCGTTCATATGACGCAACTAAGACGTCTGTGGGACCTGTGCTCCCGGGCCAATATCCTTCGCCAACAACCAAGTATCTGCCCTCCATCGTCCGGATTACATGATATCCCCGTTGTTGGCCAGGAAGTGCGGGTGATGCGCACCATCGAAGATTTCCTACTGGATCACAGCAAAGGAGAAAGAAATCATCACCGAAATTGTCTTGCCATTGACCTACAATAAGGATGTCTTCCTCCGGCATCTCGCGTATGGCATTAATCTGGGTAAAAGATCGCTCGGGATAGAAATGCCAGTGCCGCCATACTTCGTTTCCTTCCGCGTTCAGCTTCATTAAAAAAATAGCGCCCCAATCATTTCCCGCAGTCAACACGCCGCCGTCATTCGTTGCTGTTACCCGAACATCCATAAAGCTGTTAAACCCGGCGCTTTGGATATCTATTACTTGCTCATTATATATGTGTCCCAGTGAATCAATCCAGACCAACCAAAACCGAAATTCATTTCCCGGATTGAGTATGACCTGAGCATATCCTGACACAACACAATTGCCGGATGTCGTCTCACAAACGCTGAGTATACCCTGCATCGCACTGTCAGGACTAATTAAGCAATGATACCAGCGAACTGTTCCGTCCAACGAAATTTCGGCCACAAAGTTCGCCCAAGTAACATTACCGGATATCAAAATAGTACCCCGCGATGAAAAGACAGCGGATGTGACAAAATCCATATAGTCAGGAGTATGTACGATTATCGTATCAATCAAGTTGCCTTGGCGATCTAACCACATCAACATAGTTTCCCCAATTACACCCCGCGAACCGACCAATAGTAACGAATCACCGAAAGACTTGACGGCTATGCAACGGTCTACCCCATCGTTGAGGTACGAGCGAACCCACATGGTGTCTAACGGCGTTCCGGACGCCCTGATTGTGATAGCAAACAGAGCAACAAAGAGAATGTTTTTGATCGCTACCATTAGATCTCCCGCCTGGCGTTACTGACCAAAGGCGACGGTTTTAGTAGTTTGCTCTCCACGGTGGAAGTACCCCATTCAATTCGCCCCATGAAATGGGGGAAAGACAATCACGCAAAACGCGAGAGCGCGGCGCGGAAAGCGGGGGGGATGTCCATCGGCTCGCGGGTTTTGGGATCCGCGCATACATGAACCGTGGCGGCGGTAGCGCACAACTCGCCGGACATCGAACGCAGTTCATACGCCATGCGGTAAGACGTTTTTCCGATGCGTTCCACGCGCGCAATGATTTCCACTTTCTGTCCCGTGCTCGACGGCTTCACAAAATCCGCTTCGATATGCACGACGGGAAGATACATTGTTCTCTTCTCAAAGAGCACCGCCATCCCAAAACCGATTTCTTCCAGCATCGCTTCATAAGCCATGTGGCAAATGCGGATGATGTTGGCGGAAAAAATTAAATTGGCGGCATCGGTATCGTGCAAACCGATGGTGTAGGGAAAACGAAAAGGTTGTGACATAGAAATATTCCGATAATCGGGGGAGAGAGACAGGCCGCAGCAGTTGCCGCGGCCTGTCTGTTTTGATCGTCTAAAAGATCAGCGCAGCAGAAACAGCTTGCCGGTCGAAGTAAATCCGGCGGCATCCATTCGCACCAGATAAAGGCCACTGACGGCATCCATGCCGTTTGCGTTGCGTCCATCCCAAGCTACGGAATGTGTTCCGGGCTGAACTGTGGAGTTGATCAGTGTGCGCACTTCCTGACCCAGAAGATTGTACAGCGTGAGCGTAACGGGAGCCGCGCGCGGAACGATGAAAAGAATGTTGGTTGTGCTATTGAACGGATTCGGATAATTTCCCGCCAAAGCAAATTCCTCCGCATGAGCGGCAATCGGATCGTCCGCCGCTAAAGCCGGAGTCACGTGAATTTCCCACGAAATCAACTGACCGTCGTCGCCGCTGACAAAATCGCCGATGCTGAGCGTCCACGTTCCTTGCGCATCGCTGCCGTTTAGTGCGGACAGCAGTTCATCGGGAATGAACGATCCGGTGAAAGGTGTATTGCCAAGAGCAATGGGTGAAACCGCGTCATCATCGAAAATGGTATTCGTGTAGTTTTCTCCGCTGCCGCCGTGTTGGTTGGAGAGCATGATTGTTTGCCCGCCCGGCGCGGTCAGGTAGATGAGCAGGTCGTGCGCATAAGTGTGCGTAATGCTGAGCTGCACATCCACGTCGCCGATTATCATGGATTGACTCACGGCGAGAGTGGAGGTTACCGTGTCCATGTCTTCCGTATTGCGCGGGACATCACTGGAGAAAAAGTTATAAATGCCCATCCATTGCAGCGTAAAATCCGCATGGGTTGTCTGCCCGGAAGCAACAACCACGTTGTTCACCACGCCGTCCAGGTAGCCCGCGCGCGAGGCGGTCATGGAATATGTGCCCACGCAAGCCATCGGGAAGGCGTAGGAACCGCTGAAGTCCGTGGTGGTCGCAATGGAAAACGGCGCAAGGTGGACAGTGGCCAGGCTGATCGGTTGTCCTTGTCCGTCGCGCACAAAGCCCGTGACCGTTCCTGTATTGCATTGATAGATCCAGATCGCCAGATTGGCCGTGGGCTGATGTCCGGCATCGTAGCAAACATACTGGAGAGCCGGGCCGGAGCTTCCCGCCTGAATTCCAACGGTCTCGAATCCCACGTTAACTCCGGGTTCGACTTGCGCGTATTGCAATTTGATCCGTCCGTCCGTCCAGAGAATCGCTTCGAATTTGTAAATGGTATTGATACCGAACGCATTTCCCACCGAATCCCATTCCACCACAAAATGATCTCCGAAGTTGCGGTAAGCAACGGTTATTGTACCGCCCGGATCATAGCCGCCGTTGTCGAGATGAAGATCATCCCAGTATGCGCAAATCATCGGGCCGTTGATGATCGGATCGGGCAGACAGTTGGCGGAAAACGCTTCGTCGGTTGTGGTAAACTGCAGATTGCCGTTCGTGCTTACATGAACGGTGGAGAAGGTCATTCCGTAAATCGGAAACTCGAAACCAATGGTTGCCGGAAGCACGGCATCATCCGGATCATCACTGAAATCCAGCCATGTCGCCGCAGGATCTCCGCGCAACTCAATCCAACTGTACGTCGCGGTGTCTCCGGTTAAATTGTCCACCCACTTGTATCCGAAGCCATCCGGCCCTCCCTGATTGTCCAGACTGCGCCCGCCGCGCTCGTTAATTCCAACCGTTGCTGCGCTCTTTTTCTCGTTCACTTTTATCTTGTCGGCCGCATCCGCGGAGAAACCGGCAAAAATCCAGATCAGGGCTGCCGCCCCGATAAGTGTAACCAGTCTGTGAGAGTTCTTCAAAGCAACCTCCCGTATTTCCAAAGCATGTTCCTGATTGTCCAGTAATAGTTTGAGGCGTCGTGTCCCGAGTTCCGTTTGGATAGGGGAATCACGCATAGTCTATGTCATTCTCCAATTCACATGGAGAGGTCAGGAGAGTTCAGAGCAAGTTCAGTGCCGTTGACCCATCTTTTTGTTCAAATATGCAAATCCTTCCTCAAGCCTTGTTGCAAACGATGGGAAAATTTCGACGTTCTCCACGCAAGATCAAAAATCACCTGATATTCCATCATGCTGATAAACCGAGTACATCCTTATAGAGCGTTTCGTATTCGGCAGCACAGCGAGATAGTCTCAGATAGCCGGAAGCTCTTGCCGATGCCGCCTGCCCCAGAGATTGCCGCAGAGAACTATCTTTGATGAGTCGTTCGAGCTTTTCGGCAAGGTCGCCCGCACTCCCGGAGCGGAAGACCAGACTTTCGATTTCAGGTCGCGCCGCCTCGGAACAACCCCCCGTTGATGTAACCACGCTTGGTTTTCCATAATACATGGCATCTATGAGAACCAATCCTAAACCTTCCGTGCGGGAGGAGACCACGAAAATATCAACCATGGAAAGAAAGCCCGCCCGCGGATCAACCTTTCCGAAAAGTTGAACCTTGCCGGATAGGCCGAATCGGCAAATTAACTCTTCCAAATTCTGTTTCGTAGCATCATATTCGAGTACATTCCCACCTGCAATAAGTAGTCGCAATTGCGGATATCGCGGCGATAAAATAGACATCGCTTTGATCAGAATGTCGAATCCTTTTACCGGCGCAAAATATCCTATGGCTCCAATAGCGATTTCGTCGGGCTGAATCTCGAATTTGGCGCGCGCGGCTTCTCGCGAAACCATGTCTCCTTCCCAATCCAGCCCGTTGTGGATGGTAACCATCCGTGCGGAAGACACTCCGATCTTTTCGAGGTCATGCTTGACGTAGTCCGCTACACAGACAATTCGAGCGGCCGAACGGGTTGCAATTCGATCCCCAAGAGCATGGCGGACAAATAAATAAGGCCTCAGCCACAATTGGTTTTCTGTTTGGGGAGCATAGGCGAATTGCCGGAAGGAGCCGTGCATGGTGGCAACCCATGGAATGCTCAGTTCCGGCATGATCCGGTGGCACATTAGATGAGTTTTCGGCAAATGCGAATGAACAATCTGCGGCCGGATGCTCGACACACATTTTTTTATCGCCAACGTCTCGGCCTTCCAGCGGGACATTTTTACAAGCGAGTCTGTGGGTCCAGTGTCAGCGAAATTGAACTCAATTTTGTATTTTTCGGCCAATTTGTACACATCACCACGCTCAAGGGAAAGCAGAGTAACATTGTGACCAGCCGTCTTCTGATAACGAGCCAAATCAATACATACCTGTTCCGCTCCACCAACGTGCGACGATGCCAACATATGCATTATTTTTAAGTTCATAGAGGAGAAAATCTCCGGTACGTTTGCCGCTCAACCCGCGCCCCTTCCGCCCGCAATTTAGCCAGTTCGCTCCGGCTCAACCATCCGGCAACCGTGGCACCGATTTGGCGGATCCAGAGAGCCACTGTCATCCACCGTTTAAGACTTTTTACTCCTTTGTTTCCGTGATGTTTGTGGAAGTATTTAACCGCGCTTTCGGCATTGGCTTTGCGTGCTTCGATATAGAATCGGCTCATGGTTGTTGCTCGAAAGTGCCGAACCACGGCATCTTGAACAATATGGATTTCAAATCCTGCATTTTGAACGCGCTTGCACCAATCCACTTCTTCAAAAAACAGGAAAAAACGCTCATCCATTGGACCAACGGCGACTCGGGCAGTTGCGCTGATCATCAAAGCACTACCTTCGACTTGATCTACACGGTCCAGTAAATCAATCCCGCAATTCCCGTAAAAATAAGATGAAAAGAGACTTGACCGGGGGAAAAAGTAGACTAAACGGGTACATTCGCAGAATAAATAGTAAGGTTTAGGAAAGCGACGGGCAGCTCGGTAGGGAATGCTCTGCTCATCGAGCATTTTCGGTCCCACAATCCCCCATTCAGGATTACTATCGAGAGCCGATATCAGAGCAGCAAGTGAGCCGGATAAAACTTCTGTGTCCGGATTGAGGAGCAGTATATGACGGCCGTGTGCTTCCGCAAGCCCCCGGTTGCAGGCCGCCGCATATCCCAAGTTTTTTCCCGTTCGAATAACGTGTGCCCAAGAAAAATTCTGCTCAACATCCTCCGGACTGCCATCTTGCGAACCGTTATCAACAACTAATACTTCAAAAGAAAGTCCCGACCGCTCGGCGGATAGAGCCGCAAGACATCGCGGCAAGTCCTTTTTTCCATTATAGTTAACTATAATAACCGAAAGGTCTATGGGGGCTATGGAGTTCACATTGGGACCGGTTAGGAATTAGGTGCAAGCCAGTTGAGAATTGCCGACCCATCGAAATTACCAATTTCTTTTCTTGTGTGCAAGCGGACTTTAAAAAAGCTTATCATGGCAAATCGAACTTGAAAAGGTAAAAAATCAGAAAGACCATTGTAATTTTACAACCGAGAACATGTTGCAGTTCGGGAACATCATGCAAAATCCACTCGCATGGCAAGAAAGTTGCTGTTTTTTGAGAGCCAACGCAAAAATAGCATTAAAGGGATCCATATCGGCACTTGCACAAATGATTTTCGACGCGTTCTGATTTGTGAAGATAACCGAGAAACACATGTTTGGCTTGCAAACTCGCTAACCGAGTGGGGTTGGGAGGTGGTGAGCGCATTTTCCGGTCTGGACGCGGTCAACCTTGCCGGGACATTACCGTTTGACCTGATTTTGCTGAATATCGCACTTTCCGATGTAGACGGCCCGGCAGTTGTGCGGAGACTGCAAAGTCTTCCGGAAACAGAATCTACACCTGTGGTTGCCCTCTGTTCCTCCGATTGGATGAACACCATGGCAACAGAACTGCACATGGCGGGAACACTTCGCAAGCCGGTTGCGAAAGAGGATTTGCAGAACCTGATTACGCAAGTCACGGCGAAGGATCGAAACTCGCAGTTCGATCCGGAGACGATACTTGTCATTGAAGACAACGATGCGCGCTATCAGGCAATCCAATCGCTTCTTCCATCCGGTTCGTACAAATTGGTCCACGTCGTCAGTGCAAATGACATAGCCGCTCACGTGCTGAGGAATGCTCCGCGCATGGTGATTATTTCTGCGGGAGCGGGAGCCGCGGAGATTGCCGGTCCGGTTAAAGCCGTTCGCTGCGCCGTCGGCGAAAAAATTCCAACCGTCGTGATGGCCGACTCCATCGAGCCGGAAATCCTCCGGTTTTTACTAAGCTGCGGAATCAGCGAAGTGCTTTTACGGCCGGTGACTTCGGACAGGCTTCAACACACTTTGCAGAAAATCCTGGACGGATCCGTTTCGGCCCAAACGGCAAACCGTCCGCACCGGGTGATGCTGGTGGAGGATGCGGCGTTGGCGGCCAAAATGCTGTCCGGATTGCTCGAACAGGCGGGCTATCAAGTTGTGCATGCGCCGAATGCCGAGGCTGCCTTGCGGAGTATTCCGCAGAACAGACCCGAATTCATGCTGCTCGACCTCATCCTGCCGGGCATGGACGGAGTGGAATTCGTGCATCGCATCCGGCAATCGGATATCGCACTGCCCTTTGTCGTGGTAACGGGCGTGCATGATACAGACCGATTGCGCAGAATGAAATCCCTGGGAGCGCTGCGCGTTTTCGAGAAACCGGTTCACAGCGATGAGCTGTTGAACTTCATGGACCGATATTTTGCGCGGGAATCCGTTTCGTAATCGGTTCTTTTCCGACACCACTTTCTACTAACTGATTTAGTCCGGGATTGTGAAATCAGGTTGTTTGGATTGATGCTATTAATTTGAAGGCTGCGGCAGTGTTTTGACGGCGGACGACCGGGCTTTGACGATTCAAGCGGCGAACATTTCACAGACCAAGGACACACCGTTGATGGGAGAGACGTCGTTACCGACTCTGGAACAAATCGCTTCGGAAGTGATTCTATTATCGCCGGACGACAGCGCTTCACGTCTGCATTTGGAAAAAATGCTGCGCGAATTGGCGCTGGCCGACAGCACTCCGGAGTCAGTGAAAGAAATGGCCTGGCAGGCTCTGGTGGTTGTGCAGGGGCTACTTCAGGCCAAGGATATGGAGTCCAGCCTCAATCAGCTTAATTCGCTGCTGGAGAAGATGATGAAAGCGGAGGTCTCCGGCAGTCCCGTTGTGGTCAAAGCGGAAGAACCGCCAAGTCCGCCGCCTGCGGCTCCGGCGCCATGCGCAGAAGAAGCGATGGTCTCGGAGTTTCTGCATAAGCAGGAATCCCTTCTCCAGGAATTTGAATCGTCTTGTATGACGCTCGAAGCGGGAGATCTTTCCGCTTTGGCGGCTGTCAAGCGGCAGATTCATTCGTGGAAGGGCGAGGCGGGAATATTAGGATTTCATGATCTGACCGAAGCGCTGCATGGGGTCGAGAACGCGCTGGAGGAGATCCAGTCACCGCAGCCTCAACCGACCGGTGACGCGCTTCTACTTCTAAAAGATCAACTCGCGCATTATTTCCAAGCCCGTCTTAAAGGTGAAACCTTCGCAATAGAAACGGCTTCCTGCCTGGAAAAGCTTGAGCACGTTTCTGCGCAAACTGTGGAAAAAGAGACAGAAGCAGAATCGCCAGCCGTTGATATTCCCCTGGAAACGGCTCCACCTGCCGAATCCGCATCCGCCGAACCGATGGCGGCGCCCGGTCCGCTCGCGAAGATTGAACCGCGCATCTTTATCATGCCGGCCGTTGTGGACGTGGATTTGATGCAGGAGTTTCTGACCGAATCGGCGGAGCATTTTCAGCAGGCCGAGACGGCTTTGATGTCTTTGGAAACCGATCCCAGCGATACGGAGTCGGTGAACGTCGTGTTCCGCGCTTTTCACACGGTCAAAGGTGTGGCGGGATTCGTGGGCATTTCGTGCGTAACGGAAGTTGCGCATAAAGCCGAGACGTTCTTCGACCGCTTCCGCCGGGGTACGCTGGTGATGCGCGGAGTCTTCACGGATCTGGCCTTCGAAGCTTTAGACATGCTCAAGGTGTTGTTGGGGGGATTGAATGCCGCCTTAGCCGCCGGGCAGATGACGTTGCCGGCGGGATATACGGATTTGATTCATCGGTTGGAGAATCCGGACGCACTTGAAAAAGCCGCCCCGGCCGCCGGCACTCCCGTTAAAGAGAAAGTCGGCGAGATTCTGGTTCGGGAAGGCAAGGCCTCTCCGCAAGAGGTCGAACAGGCTCTGGAGAAACAGGCGAGCGGTGATTTCAGGCCGGTGGGCGAAATACTCGTTGAGCAGCAAGCCGCCAAGCCCGTAGACGTGGCTCATGCGATTCGCGCTCAGCAGCCCGGAGCGGCGCGCGAAGGTGAACACGAGGGGATGGTCAAGGTCAACACGTCGCGGCTGGATAATCTGATCAATATGGTGGGCGAGTTGGTCATCGCGCAGTCGATGGTAAGTCAGGATCCCTACATACAGGAAGGGAACAACCAGCGCTTGCTGCGCAATGTGACGCAGCTGAATAAAATCACGCGTTCGCTGCAGGAACTGGCTCTATCCATGCGCATGGTCTCGGTGCGGGCAACATTCCAAAAGATGGCCCGGCTGGTCCGCGACTTGGCGCGTAAATCCCAGAAAGAAATTTTATTCGAGACGGAAGGCGAAGATACGGAACTGGATCGCAACATGGTGGAAGCCATCGCCGATCCGTTGGTACATATGGTGCGAAACGCGGCCGATCACGGAGTCGAATTACCCGATGACCGCGAACGCTCGGGCAAACCGCGGCAAGGCCGGATTCTGCTGCGCGCCGCGCATGAGGGTGGTTCGGTCATCATTACGCTCACCGACAACGGACGCGGGCTAAACCGGCAGAAGATACTGGCCAAAGCCGTGGAGCGCGGGTTGGTGGAACCCAACTCACAGTTAACCGATGCGGAAATTCATAATCTGATTTTCATGCCCGGTTTTTCCACGGCGGATAAAGTCACGGATGTATCGGGCCGCGGCGTCGGCATGGACGTCGTGCGCACCAACGTGGAAGCGCTGCGCGGCACGGTAGAGATCTCTTCCAAAGAGGGCGAAGGCTCCCAGTTCATGGTCCGGCTGCCGCTGACTCTGGCCATTATTGACGGCATGGTCATCCGGGTGGGAACAGACCGGTTCATTCTGCCGACCATCGCCATTACGGAAACCTTCCGCCCGCGCGAAGAAGACATCACGACCGTTCAGGGTCAATCCGAACTGGTGATGCTGCGCGGTGACCTGATTCCGCTGAGCCGCTTGGGACAATTATTCGGCATTCGCGACGCCGGCGCCAAACTCACCGATTCGATTCTGGTTGTTTCGGAAAGCAAGGGCCGGCGCATTGCACTCATGGTAGATGAACTTCTTGGTCAACAGCAAGTCGTGATAAAAAGCCTGGGCTCGATTTTCGGGCGGGTAGAAGGCGTGAGCGGCGGAGCCATTCTGGGGGACGGCCGCATCAGTCTGATTTTGGACGTCGAAGGACTTATTCGTTTGAGTCTGAATTAATCCGGGACTTCCCCGAACTCTAAACCGTTGCCTATGTCACGACACACTGACGACACGCTCGTCACCAGAGCGAGCATCCAGCTGACCGAACACGATTTTAAAAAAATCCGCGATACCGTGCATGAATTGGCGGGCATCAATCTCAGCGACGGGAAGCGGGAACTGGTTATTGCGCGGCTGTCGAAGCGCATCCGGCAATTGAACATGAAAAGCGTGGGCGAGTACCTGAACTACGTGCGGGAGGAACACACGCAGCGGGAACTCGTCACGATGCTGGATGCCTTGTCCACCAACCTGACCAGCTTCTGGCGGGAGTCGCAGCATTTCGATTATCTGGCCAAGCACACTCTTCCGAAAATCATCGAACGGGCGCGCCAAAGCGGAGACACTAAGATCCGCGTGTGGAGCGCGGGCTGTTCGTCGGGCGAAGAGCCGTACAGTCTGGCGATGGTAACGATGTTTACGCTGGATAAACCGGATCGCTACGATTTTAAAGTGTTGGCGACCGATCTTTCCACCAAGGTGTTGAGTCTCGCTCGCGAAGGCGTTTATTCGGCGGAGCGCGTGAAGCCCATTCCCTCGGAAATCCGCCACAAGTACATTCTGGAAGAGAAAACCTCTTTCGGCAAACAATACCGGGTGACATCCGATGTGCGTTCGCGCGTGACCTTCGGACGGCTGAATCTGATGGAATCGTGGCCCATGCGCGGACCGATGGACTTTATTTTTTGCCGCAACGTCATGATCTATTTCGACAAGCCGACGCAAGCCCGACTGGTGCGGCGCTACCACGATTTGCTGAGACCGGGCGGCACTCTCTTTATCGGACACTCGGAAAGTCTGACCGGCATCGAACACAGTTTTCGCTACATTCGACCCACCATCTACGAGCGAGCATGACGGCACAAATCCTGACCGAGCGGCGGCTGGTGGTGGGAGTCGCCGACATGAAAATGACCAACCGCGAGAGCGACGTGATCGTCACTCACGCGCTGGGCTCGTGCATCGGCATCGCGATCTATGACCCGACGGCCATGGTCGGCGGGATTTTGCATTTCATGCTGCCCGACGCCTCCGCCAATCCGCAGCGCGCGGCAGAATCTCCGTGGATGTTCGGCAGCACGGCGATTCCCGCCTTTTTCAAAAAAGCTTACGAACTGGGCGCCACCAAACCGAGGCTGATCGTGAAGGTCGCGGGCGGCGCGCAGTTTTTGGATGATAAAGAATTCTTCGCCATCGGCAAACGCAACCACACCATGATGAGAAAAATATTCTGGCAGAACGGAGTCCTGACGAAGACGGAACATGTCGGAGGAACGGTATCGCGCACGCTCTTTCTGGAAATGTCCAGCGGCCGCATTTGGATTGCCACGGGCGGCAAGGAGATTGACTTATGATTTCTCTCGGCGAGCTTTCCCGCGAGATCGAGCATCTGGATCCGATTCCGGTTTCGCAGCCGCTTTTAGCTCAGGCCATCGCCGATCCGAACGCGGATTTGCAGAAGATCGTCACGATCATCGAATACGATCCGGCCCTGACGGCCAACGCCTTGAAACTGGCCAATTCCGCGTATTATTCGCCGGGCGTGCCGGTCCATTCCGTGCGCGAGGCGGTGGCGCGGCTGGGGGCGGGGCGCATTTTACAGCACTCCGTGGGGCGGATGATGCACGGCAAGCTGGCGCAAGCCTGCCCGGGCTACGATTTGGCGGAAGAAGAGTTATGGCATCATTCAGTCGCGGCGGCCTTGGCGGCGGACAACCTGCCTCGTTATGCCAAGACCGCCATTCATCCCGTGGCTTTTACGGCCTCGTTGCTGCACGATATCGGCAAATTCATTCTCTCGCGCCATTTGGCGGGAGAAGTGAAGGAAGAAATCAAAAAGGTCGAGCACGAGCATAGATTGCCATACGTAGAAGCGGAGCGCGCCGTGCTGGGCTTCGATCATGCGCAGGTCGGCGGAGTGATCGCCCGCCGCTGGAATTTCCCGGATACGCTGGCCGATGCGATTGCGCGGCATCACCATCCCCGACACGACGGGGAAAACTCCGCGCTTTGCGCGGTGCATATCGGGAACGCGGTCGCGAAAATAATCGGCGTAGGCATGGGCAGCGAAGAAATGAACATGCTGGCGGACAGCGCTTCGGCGCGTTCTCTGGGGCTGACCCCTACGACTCTGGAAGCACTCTGTGCCACCGTCGCTTATGAACTGCCGTCGGTGGTGGCGATATTTGAGGAAGAAAGCCATGGCGTACAACATTCTCATCGTTGATGATTCTAAAGTCACGCGCGAAATTATGGCTCGTACAATCCGCATGAGCAGTATCCCGCTGGGGGAGATATTTCAAGCCGCCAACGGAGAAGAAGCGCTCAAAGTGCTGGAATCGAACTGGACGGACATGGTCTTCACGGACATTAACATGCCCGTGATGGACGGTCTGGCTCTGGTGGCGGAACTGCAGAAGCGCGCGGATTGGGAACGGCTGCCGGTCGTGGTTGTCTCGACGGAAGGCAGTAAAAACCGCATGGACGAATTAGAAAAAATCGGTATTAGCGGTTATATCCGAAAGCCGTTTACTCCGGAACAAGTGTCCGACATGATTCAAAAAGTGATGGGAGAAAAGGAACATGCCTGAGTCTCTCGAACAGGCGGCGGTGGAAGCCACGCAGCGGGTGATGGAGACGGCGGCGTTTCTGACCGTCTGGCCGTGGTCGGAAGAGGACGGCGATCTGCCTCTGCCGGATATGGCCGCCAGCATGTTGTTCCGGGGGCCGTGTACGGGACGACTCACGCTGCGCGTATCGTCCACTTTGTTGAATACGATCACGCAGAACATGCTGGGTGAATTAACGGAAGAGGATTCGCCGGAAGAGAAAGGTCAGGACGCCGTCTGCGAAATGCTCAATATGATTTGCGGCAATCTGCTGACGATATGGCAGGGAGATGAACCCGTCTTCAACCTTAATCCGCCGCAGGTGTTGAACGAAGACGCTCTGGCCGCGCTGCCGAAACCGAACGCCTGCGTGTCGTTTTATCTGGAAGGCACGCG
>RPQS01000059.1 GCA_003818605.1 Candidatus Zhuqueibacterota bacterium
AATCCCAACGGATTCCGCCCCAGAATACCAACCGCCAGTTGAAGCATCAACGATTCCGTCAGAATCCCGATCATCGGTCCCAGCAAAACGGCGCTGGGTGAAACCGATTTCATGAGCGCACAAATCACGCCCGCCCGCCAAATGATACCGCGATCCGGCCAAAAATATTGTCCCGCCACTAATAGGCAGACTCCCACGGCGGTCAGAGTGGTGCCGGTGAATGGAACGCGCAGATTATGCAGAAAACTGCCGACGATGATTTCAATGGACGCCCACACGCTGCCCAGTACGGCGGCGTGCAGCCAGACCAGATTCAGACCGGAGTCGGAAGATGCTTTTGTCATTCCAAATTGCTACGCTTTTTTCGCCGCTGATAAAGCCATTTGCTCCGCTTCGCGAATGGTCGGACGGATGCGCTTCAGTACCAATAGCAGCAATCCGGCGGCGCCGACGGAACAGACCACCAGAATCATAAAAAAGGAACTGTGCGGCATGTCATCCCAAAAGCTGCCCACAAAACCGCTCAGATAATTGCCAATGGCCGTGGCCGCAAACCATCCGCCCATGAGAAGGCCGCGCATCCTTGCCGGAGCCAGCTTATTGACCAGTGACAGCCCCATCGGGGAAAGACAGAGTTCACCGAGCGTAATCACGGCATACGCGGAAACCAGCCAGGCGATGCTCACGCGGCCCGTGTCGCCGCCGGAAAGAGCCGCGCCGGTCATAATGGTAAAAGCCGCAGCGGTGAGCAGCATGCCGATACCGATTTTGGCCGCCGTGGAAGGTTCCTTGCTGCGCCGGCGCAGCCGGGTCCAGAACCAGACCAAGAGCGGAGTGAAAGCTACCACGAAAAACGGATTAAACGCCTGTGAAAGTTCCGGTGAAAGATTCGTAGCCGTGGCATCGCGCGCCCAGAACGTGAGTGTAAAACCGTTCTGATGGAAAGCCATCCAGAAAATAATCACTATGCCGAACACGAGCATCAAGGCGGTGATGCGCGCGCGTTCCTGCGCTTTCGTAAGCACGACTTCGCCGCTCGCGCCGCTCACTTGCGCTTTATTCTCACCTTCCACCGTATACTTGCGCAGCGCAACGAACAGAACAAAAGAAACGATCATGCCCACGCCGGCGGCGGCGAACGCATAACCCCAGCCGAAGGTGTTGCGCATGTAGGCCGCGACAAACGGCGAGAAAAACGCGCCAATGTTGATGCCCATGTAAAAAATATTGTAGGCCGCGTCGCGCTTTTCCGGAACATCATGATAAAGATTGCCGAGTAAGGTTGAGATGTTCGGTTTGAACATGCCGTTGCCGATAATGATGCACAGAAGACCCGCGAAAAACATGGGCAGCGGCGGAAACGCGAGTAAAAAATATCCTCCTGCCATAAACACCGCGCCGATTAAAATCGAGCGGCTGAAACCCAGCCAGCGATCCGCCACAAGTCCGCCGAACACGGGCGTAAAATACACGAGCGCGATGTACGCGCCGTAAATCAAACCGACGGTCTTGGTGCTGAAGCCCAGACTCTCGTTCATGTACAGAGCGAGAATGGAGAGCATGCAGTAAAATCCGAAACGTTCCCACATTTCGGTAAAGAACAGAACCGGCAAGCCGATGGGATGCTTGCGCGCGGGGACGGCGGCTTCAACGTTCATAGATTACTCCGGTAAAGGCGGGATGTATGGTTTGCGACCGGAAAGACTGCGAGGTCTAAAAGAATAAATCGGCGGAATGCGCGGGGTAAGGACACCCCGCGCAGCGATCAAGTGAGATCACGATTCCAGCCGGGCAAGGATGCCCGGCGCGGCGGAAAATCGGAGAAGAAAACGGCTATCCTTCCAACGCGAGGAAGAACGGCTGTTCCAGAGCTTCGCAGATCCAGCGCAGAAACTTCGCGCCGTCCGCGCCGTCAATCACGCGATGATCGTAAGACAGCGACAGCGGCAGAAACAGACGCGGCTCGAAATGATCTTCCACCCACACGGCTTGCTTGCGCGAGCGGCTGATGCCGAGAATGGCGACTTCCGGCCAGTTTACGATGGGAGTGAAGTGCGTGCCGCCGACCGTGCCGAGATTGGTAATGGAAAATGTGCCGCCTTCCAAATCGGCGGGCTTGAGTTCGCGCGCATGAGCTTTCTTTGTCAGGGCAGAAAGCTCGACCGCCAGTTCCAGAATATTTTTCTGGTTGGCGTCGCGAATCACCGGAACCAAGAGGCCGCGCTCGGTATTGACAGCCACGCCCACGTGGATGTACTGCTTTTGAATAATTTCACGCGCGGCCATATCCACGCTGGTGTTGAATTGCGGGAATTGCTTTAAGGCGGAAGCCACGACCTTGAGCAGCACCGAAGTGACGGTCAGTTTGCCGCCCATCGCCGCCACTTTTTCCGCGTAGGGTTTCCGCACAATATCCAATTGAGTCACATCCGCGTCATCATATTGCGTGACCTGCGGCACGGTGTTCCATGCGTGCGCAAGATGCTGCGCGGTTGCCAGCCGCACGCTGCTCATCGGCTTGCGTTCGGATTTTCCGAAGCGGGAAAAATCGGGCAGCGGTTCGTAGATGGTTACGGTGGCTTCCGCGCGCGGTTTCGCACCGGCAAAAGTGCGGACGTCTTCTTCGGTAATGAGTCCGCCGGGACCTGAGCCTGCGATGTGAACGAGATCCACGCCCAATTCGCGCGCGACGCGCTTGGCAGCGGGAGCGGCGGGGAATGCGACAATGGATGAGGGTTCTTGCGCAGGTTGTTCCGTTTTCTCGGCAACAGGCGCGGGCTTGACGGGCACAACCAATTCCGGCGGCGGCGCGGGCTTCGCGGCGGTGATGTCCACGTTGAGATCGGTCTCCACGCTGAGCACGGCCTGACCGACGGTGATTTTATCGCCTTCTTCCACTAAGATCGCAGCCACGCGGCCTTTCACGTCGGACGGGACTTCGACAACGGCTTTGCCCGTTTCGAGTTCCATCACGGGTTTTTCAGGTTCGAGAACGTCGCCGACTTTCACCAGCAATTTGACGATTTCGCCGCTGTCAATATTCTCGCCTAAATCGGGAAGTGTGAACTCTACCCGCATTTTTATCTCCAATGTGAAATGTCTGATTGATTCCGGCCGGGTTGGGAGCCGCGGCTCGGCGGAAAATTATTTAGGCCGCACGCCAATCAGAACCGAATACGCCTGCGGATCACAGCCGGACGTGCGATAGATTTCCGTTTGCGTTTGGAATCCGGTCTCGGCCAGAGCGTTGATCCATGTTTGCAGAGGGAATAGACCGCACAGGTGGCGGTCCGTTTCCATACTCAGTTTGCCGTCGCGGCGAATCAGAAAGAGCAGCGTGCACTCCATTTGCGTATCCGCAGGATCCGGATCATAATAATTCTGGACAAACGTCAGATCCACTCCATCACCCTGATGCGTGGAACAGTAGCTGCGGTTCTGAATGAAGTTCTCGCGCGTATAGTCCAGAACGGCCAGACAAACACCGCCGGGATTCAGATGCCGGCAGGCCGTGGCAAAGGCGGCGCGCACATCCGACTCGGTCAGCATATAGGTGATGGAATCGAAAATCGTGACCACGTCGAACTCGCGATTCAGCGTGAGCGTGCGCATGTCGCCGCAAAGATATTCGATCTCCGGATTCAGCTTGCGCGCCATCTCCAGCATGCTTTCGCTGATGTCCGCGCCCGTAACCGAGAACTGCTTTTTCAGCGCGCTGTCGTGATGCCCCGCTCCGCAGCCGAGATTGAGCAGCGTCTTCACGGGAATCTGCGCGTGGCGGCGGATCATGCGCGCGAAAGTCTCGCACTCCTCGATATAATCACCGGGGGGAGTGATCAGACGATACAGCCAGGCCAGATCGTGATACAGCCGCTGCTGATCTTGCGGAAGATTGATTTGTGAATTCATGATGTTTAAGCCGCCGTTGTCTAGCTTCACCGACACGGCAACACCGTCACCGATGGGCATCCACATGGTTTGAAGATCAGTTCGCGCCGCAAGAACGCAATTATATTCAGCCACTGCCTCCTGCCATGCACGTGCGCTTGCCGGAATATCCATGACGGGAAAGAGAATATCATCCGTAATCAGCAGTCCACTCTTTTGAAGTTTGTCCACCAGCGGATTCAGCAACGGTAAATACTCGAGCTTGTGTCCATCCTGTAGAATCAAACCGTAAGGCCCAATCAGTTGATCGAGAATCGAGTGAACGTTCGCTGTTATAACTTCAATCGTGTTTTCTAATCCAAGCAAACGAATATTTTCGCGCGCGGCGTCCGCCAAGCGGGAATTGAGTTCCACGGTTGTGATATGGCCGCCATACGTTTTCGCGGATTCCCCCATCGCAATCGCGGCATATCCATACGAGGTTCCTATTTCCAGAATGCGCTGTGGACGAGTGGCTGCAATTAAAACCTGCAAGAGTTTGGCTGCATGCGGCCCTATCGTCGGCTGAATTTTCTCGCCGGATAAATCCGCTTCTCCAACGGGCAGCGGAATGCGCGCCGGCAGAAGTCCAGTTAGATAATCGTCGCTCTTCACCGACTCAGAATCTCCAATTTACGACAGCACAGGCTCAGGTTTTTCCGGATCAATCTCCAACTCTTTCTGAGCCTTCAGCAGTACGTCAGCAGAAAGCTCGCCGGCGCGGAAAAGTTGATAGAGTGCGGCATAGGCAATATGGCGGTCGTCCACTTCAAAGAAATCGCGCAGGGCGGCGCGGCTGTCGCTGCGGCCAAAACCGTCGGTACCCAATGACAAGAGTGAACCCGGCAGCCATGCGGAGACGGATTCGGGCAAGGCTTTGACGTAATCGCTGGCGGCCACAAACGGCTGTTTGCTGTCTGCGAACACCTGCGAAAGATACGGTTCGCGCGGCGGTTCGGACGGATGCAGCATGTTCCAGCGTTCGCACGCGAGCGCATCGCGATGGAGTTCCTTGTAGCTGGTGACGCTGAAAATATCCGCTTCCACTCCATACTTTTCCGCGAGCAAAGCCTGAGCCTTGACAACTTCATTCAGAATCGCGCCGCCGCCCAAGAGATGCACGCGCGGATTTTCCACGGAACGAAAGCAATAGATGCCGCGCAGAATTCCCTCCTCCACCCCTTCGGGCATCGGCGGCTGCGCGTAATTTTCGTTCATCACCGTGATGTAGTAGAAAACGTTCTCGCCGTTTTCATACATGCGGCGCAGGCCGTCGCGGATAATCACGGCCAGTTCATACGCGTAAGCCGGATCGTAAGCCACAAGATTCGGAACGGGATACGCTAACAGATGGCTGTGGCCGTCCTGATGCTGCAAGCCTTCTCCCGCCAGCGTCGTGCGTCCCGCCGTAGCCGCCATAAGAAATCCGCGCGTCTGAATATCGCCCGCCGCCCAAACCAAATCTCCCACCCGCTGCAAACCGAACTGCGAATAAAAAATCCAAAACGGAATCGCGGGCACGCCGTGATTCACGTAGCCCGTTCCCGCCGCGATGAACGAAGACATCGAACCGGCTTCGGTAATTCCTTCTTCGAGAATCTGCCCTTCGCGCGCTTCGCGATAGTATAAAAGATTCTCGCGATCCACCGGTTCGTAGAGCTGGCCGACGTGCGAATAAATTCCAATCTGGCGGAAGAGGGCTTCCAAGCCGAAGGTGCGGGCTTCATCGGGCACGATAGGCACAATGAATTTTCCGAGATGACTCTCGCGCAAAAGTTTCGCCAGAATGCGGACGAAAACCATTGTGGTGGACACTTCGCGGCCTTCGGTGCCAGATGCGAATTCACCGATGAAATCCTTGTCCGGTGCGGGAAGCGCAGGACAGGAAACGATACGGCGCGGAATCGAGCCGCCGAGTTCGGCGCGTCGCTCGCGCAGATATTTTATCTCGGGACTGTTTTCCGGCGGGCGATAGTAGGAAGCCTCGTGGATCTGCTCGTGCGAAAGCGGCAGATCGAAGCGGGACGCAAACTCGATGAGCGCATCTTCGGTGAGCTTTTTCTGCTGATGCGTGATGTTGCGGCCTTCCCCGCTCTCACCCATGCCGTAGCCCTTGATAGTCTTGGCTAAAATTACCGTGGGGCCGCCGGTATACCCTGTGGCGGCTTTGAAAGCGGCGAATACTTTTTCCGGATCGTGTCCGCCCCGGCGCAGACGCTGAAGCTGTTCATCGCTCAAATGCTCAACCATCTTCAGCAGACGCGGGTCGGTTCCGAAAAAATGATCGCGTGCGTAGCTTCCCGATTCCACAGAATATTTCTGATAGTCGCCGTCCACGGCGGAAGTCATGCGCTGCACGAGTGCGCCGTCGTCATCGGCGGCCAGCAGCAGATCCCAATCGTTGCCCCAGATGACTTTAATCACGTTCCAGCCCGCGCCGCGAAAAACCGCTTCGAGTTCCTGAATGATTTTGCCGTTGCCGCGTACGGGACCGTCAAGCCTTTGCAAGTTGCAGTTGACGACGAAAGTCAGATTGTCGAGTTTTTCACGACCCGCCAGTGAAATGGCTCCAAGCGATTCCGGTTCATCCGTTTCGCCGTCACCGAGAAAACACCACACCCGTTTTCCGGTGTCGTTCTGCAGGCCGCGATCCTGCAAATAGCGATTGAAGCGCGCCTGATAGATGGCCATGATCGGCCCGAGACCCATAGACACGGTGGGAAATTCCCAGAAGTCGGGCATGAGGCGCGGATGCGGATACGAAGACAATCCGCCGCCCGGCGCGAGTTCATGACGGAAATGATCGAGATCGCGTTCGTTCAAACGGCCTTCGAGAAAAGCCCGCGCATAAACTCCGGGAGAAGCGTGACCTTGAAAAAAAATCAGATCACCGCCCGAGGGATGATCTTTGCCGCGAAAGAAATGATTGAATCCGACTTCGTAGAGCGTCGCCGCAGACGCGTAGGTGGCGATATGTCCGCCGATGGTCCCGTCGCGGCGGTTCGCTCTTACAACCGTGGCCATCGCATTCCAGCGGATGAGGCTTTTAATGCGCCGTTCGATGTCGCGATTGCCGGGAAAGGGAGGCTGTTCGGCGAGCGGAATCGTATTCAGATACGGCGTGTTCAGCGTCATTACCAGCGGCACGCCTTTTTCGCGGCCGAAGCTGCGCAGCCGCCGCAGGATTTCCGCCGCACGGCGATGACCGCCGTGCCGGATCACATAGTCGAAACTGTCGAGCCACTCGCGCAGTTCGACATCGTTGACTGTGGATCGTGTGGTGAGGGGATCTATCGGGTCGGACATGGGATTTTGCAGGTTAGAAGTTTTCGCCTCGGATCGGGCATGAATCGGATGCGAAGTGTGGAAATATAGCGATCCTGAAGTCGAAGATCAATTTATTTACCGAACGAACTATTTAAAACCTGTATAGACAAGACGGTTAAGGGTATAAAAGAGTTCCCGGTCATTTGGAATTCACCCCATTCTAAGAAGAGAAGAGTTTTAAATATATTCTCTTAAGGGTTCTAAGAAAATATTCTAAGAATTCTTTCTTCCTGTTCTTAGAATGTGTCGGCGGCTGTGAAGTTAACCTTTTGACTTTTTCGCGTAAGTGCCGCAAGGTGAGGCATGTTAATTAAAATCGATCATAGGGATCGGTTAGGTTATCCACACATGTGTACAAGTGCAGTTCACGTTTATAAAGGTGGCGGTTGGAGAACTAAAATTGTTTTTTATTGACATAACTATACAAGTAAATGATATTTTTATCCATAAGACAAACATTCTGATGTATATAATATAATACTTTTTTGAACAAATGTCAAGTTTTTTTCGAAAGGGTCTTCAGAGTTGACTTTTGGTCTCGGCAATAGCAAATTATCATTTACATCGTGGGGTAACCCTCATGGGATCAGGGCGGGTAAATCACAGGAGGCGGCTATGAAGACGCTACGGAACGGAAAGAGCTGGATTCTGACTGCGGCAGCAATTGTAATATTAACGGGCGCAAGCTCCGTTTTTGCCCAATTGGAAGATATCGAATACTATCAAGAACGCTATCAATTCGATGATTCGAAATTGAGCGCATGGCGTTGGCAGGCCGGTTTGGTTTTGGGAATGACGATTGTCATTATTCTGGCGGGAGCGCTCTCGGCCACGCTGCCGAAAACCAAACTGCAGCAGTATCAGACGTGGATCATCGTATGCGGGGGATTGGTCGCCGTTCTGACGGGATTGAAAGACGTGATCTGGGCGGAAGATTATCAGACGTTGAAGCGGCGGATCGTGGTCGGCGAGAGCATTCTACTGGATATGCGCGCGCGCCTGCGATGCTACAATCCGAACGCCCCGGCGGAGGAGCGCAGCTTCCGCTATAATCAAGTCGTCAATTTGTCCGCCAAGTTCGACAGCTTATGGATGGGATCGGGGGGAGGCAATGCCAGTCCGATAGCATTTTTAAGCAAGGTGGATGATGCCTTTTCTTTCATCGTTCCGCGCGCGGAGGCCATGCAGAGCGTAACGCGCAATCCGCGGTATATCTATTTCGAAGGCGTCGGACTGAGCTACGATTTTACCGCGGCGAAAGAATATGCGGAAGCGAACGCAAAAGCCGCGGCCCGGCATTATCTTGCGGAAATGATGCCGGAGCATGTTTCCGGGGAGGATATCGCCGAATTCTTGATCGAGCGGGGACAGCCGGGAGAAGGCGATTTTCGGAAGGGAGCGGACGGTCTGTATCGGTTTACGGCAAGCTGGGCGATAGACCGAAAGATGCTGGGAAGCCAAATTGAAGTCTATTCATCCCAGGAGAACGTACGCTTGGATCCTTCGCAGATGCAAAAAACCGTGGAGGATATTTCCCAGAGTCCGAATATAACCCGACGCCCACCGCCCGTCTCCCGAGAGCAGATGAGAATTCCGCAAGAGGAAGAACCGGAAGTATACGCCAGCAAACGGGAAGTGCATCCGGACACATTATCCATGGAGAGTCGGATTGCACAGCGGATGATTACCTACGAGCAGGATCTCGATATGGCGCATCGGATGCTCTCCGCAGAAAATTTCGAACTCTATAACCGGGCGGTGAATTTATTGGAGCAGGACCGTTCGGATGACGCGTGGGCAATTCTCAACGAACTCGAAGAGAGCGGCGCGGCATACCCGATAATCTTAGTACGGCTGGCCGGAATATACGCGGATGCAGAGGATGAAGCCGTCGCACAAGCTTATCGTGACCGCGCGGATGCGGCAATTGCAGAACAGACGCAGAATCAAACGCAGCTCAGAAAGATTGCCGAGCATCTGCAGGCGGAACGATAAGATAAGACGGCGGATAAAAATTGAAAACGAGAAAGAGAACTCCCTATTAGTCCAATGGAGCAGGGGAAAAATCGAAAAGACATCGCACATGAACACACGATGGATTCTTGCTGCACTGGCACTGCTGCCCTTAATGCTGTGCTCGTGTGAAAAACGTTTGACAGGCAGCGAAACGCCGCAGTCCATTGCTCATGTCCGCATCGCGCATTTCGCGGCGAGCATCCCGGAGGCGCAGATCTGGCTGGATGATGAGATGATCGCATCCAATTTGGATTACCCGTCGCTCAGCCAGCGGCTGGATCTACAGGCCGGTTTGCATTACATCCGCGTAGTTCAAATTATGGAGCCGCCGCTCACGCAGCTCAACGAATCCTTTGCTGTGTCCGCCGATACATTCTATACGTTGGTGATAGCCGATACGGGCGGCGTCTGCCGGAAACTGCTGTTGATGGATACGACAACGGCAAATCCGGCGTTCGCATCCGTAAGGTTTGTCCATATCGCCGACGGTCCCCGATTGCAGTTGAAGTTCCATGACTGCGCAGCCGTGTGGGGTCCGGTTGGATTCGGACGGATTATTACGTACGACACCACCCAATGCCGGGACGACGTCTTGGCGGAGTCTCCTGATGTGGATTCACTGCAGATATCCATCCCGGATTTCTCACTCACGTTTGGCCGTGCTTACACGCTATTTGCGGCGGGACATGTGGATGGCGACACCCTGACGGGATTGCGGATAATCCGGGCGCAGGATTGGCCGTGAGAAGAAAAAGCTGAAACTCTGAAAGCGGAAAGCTGAAAGAGGACTGTCATATGAAACAGCGCCGGTTGGGAAAGAACGGCCCGCTGGTGACGGAACAGGGACTCGGCTGCATGGGCATGTCCGAATTCTACGGTCCGCGCAATGACGAGGAGTCGGTTAATGTAATTCATCGCGCGCTGGACCTCGGAGTGAACTTCCTGGACACATCGGATATGTACGGACAGGGACACAACGAGGAACTTTTAGGCCGCGCTCTTCTCGGAAAGAGAAAACAGGTGATGCTGGCGACCAAGTTCGGATATGTGCGCAATGAAAAAGGCGAAGTGACCGGAGTTTGCGGCAAACCCGACTATGTGCAGAAAGCCTGCGAAGCAAGTTTGAAGCGGTTGTCCACGGACGTCGTGGATTTGTACTATTATCATCGCGTAGATACGAGCGTGCCGATAGAAGAAACCGTGGGAGCGATGTCGCGCTTAATTGAGCAGGGAAAAGTCCGCTATCTCGGTCTTTCGGAAGCGGCGGCGGAAACGATCCGCAGGGGTCATGCCGTACATCCGATTACGGCTCTGCAATCGGAGTACTCGCTGTGGGAACGCGGAGTGGAGAAAGAAATTCTGCCGACTTGCCGCAAATTGGGAATCGGATTTGTGTCGTACAGCCCTTTGGGCCGCGGCTTTTTAACAGGCCGTATTACCAATATGGATGAACTGACTCCGGGAGACAACCGCCGCAACTTTCCGCGCTTTCAGGGAGAAAACTTCGAAACGAACCGCGAATGGTTCATGGAGATTGAAGGCCTTGCCGCGCAAAAAAAGTGCACTTCGGGACAATTAGCTCTGGCTTGGGTGCTGGCGCAGGGCGAAGACATCGTGACGATTCCCGGTACGAAGAGGATCGCCTATCTTGAAGAGAATCTTGGAGCGGAAAACATTGTGCTGGATCGGGAGGATTTAATGCGGATTGACCAAGCCCGACCGGAAGGAGTCGTGAAGGGGACCCGGTACCCGGAACGAGGAATGCAGGTCGTGGAAAGATAACGCTATTCAGCTGTATCGCCATTGCGACTCAGGAGAGTCACAACGGCGGCCACAGTCACAGATCGTTTGCGCTTAAGAAAAATCCCCAGCCTCTTCAGGCCGGGGATTTTTGCCAGTCGCGGCGATCCGTTTTCCTCGGGCCGTCACCGGATCAGCCGCGCGGCGGCGTGATCGAGAATCCAAAGGCACTCGCCGTCGGCGGGATCCACCAAAGCGGCGGGCAGCGAGCGATCCTCCTGCTCGAAAATCCTGAGCACGGCATCCGCTTTGTCCTCGCCTGCCGCCATAAAAATGACTTGCCTCGCCCGATTCAAAACGGGAAGAGTCAGGGTCAAGCGGTGGGGAACGGGATCGTCCCCTTCCACAACCTCGACGAGCGAACCGGATTTCAGAGCTTTGTGTCCGGGGAAAAGTGAGGCGGTGTGGCCGTCTTTTCCCATGCCGAGGAGGATTGTGTCAAGGATTGGAGAGCTGAGGCCCAGCCGCGACCGCAAAGTGCGGGCATATTCGTCCGCAGCTTCCCGCAAATCGGAGCTTTCAGCCCGCATCCGCCAGACATCAGAGACTGGGACTTTGCTGAGCCAGAGGTCATTTGCCGCCTTGAAATTGCTGTCGGGATGATCCGGCGGAACGGCGCGTTCGTCACACCAGAACACCTCCCAACTTTCCCACGACATCGTATCCTTCCACTCCGGTGAGGACAAACGTTCAAAAAGGGCGCGCAGCGTCTCGCCGCCCGACAACGCGAGATGATAGATTCCGGCGGTTTTAATGGCGGTTGTTTGCGCGTCGTAGATCAGATCGGCGGCGGCATCTGCGACGTCGTCGGGAGTTTCGCAAAGGACAAGGTTGCGCATAAGAAGAAAGGATGAAGGATGAGGGATGAAGGATGAATATAAAATCGAATCGTAGTGCCGCACGGTAGTGCGCTCTTATCTCATTAAAACAATTTTCTGTGTCTTCGCGACTTTCTCTGCCTCTATCCGGCAAAAGTACACACCCGATGAAAGTATATTGCCGTTAAAGCTCACGCGATGCTCTCCTGCCGTCTGCCGTTCATTTAATAGCACAGCCGCCTCGCGGCCTAAGATGTCATAGAGCCGCAGGGTAACTCGTTGCGTTGCCGGCAGCGAATAGGCGATCTGTGCCGTGCTATTGAAGGGATTGGGATAAATATTCAGGTTGATATCACCGGGAATCAGATTCGGTCGAACTGCTACCGGTGAAATCGAATCCGGAATGGCGAATTTTGTCAGGAATACATCTCCCCACCCTAAATACTGAGTTTGCAAGGCATTTTCCGTAAGTGGAAAATCATCTGATCCCGTCAGTCCGGTAAGCCAGATTGTGTCCCCGCCCAGAAAATGAACGGTACAATGTTCTTCCTGGTGCCATCCGCCCAGAAATGTACTATACTCCAAATGCGATAGATTCAAATTCAACCGGCTGATAAAGATGTCGTTATACTCTGTACTCGGCTGTCCGTTGCTGTTGAATGCCGTATCGAAAGCTCCGGGGGTGGTAGGAAAATCGTAACTTTCTGTATAGCCCACAATGGTTATTCCAGCACTATCCGCATTCACATCCGTGATAATGTCCCCTTGGCTTTCACCTAAATACGAGGAGCGGATAATCGAATCGGGAAGCTGGATGATTGAAATAAATCCGTCCCAATCTCGGTTGCTCGACAATGCCGTATCCAACACGCCGGATGTAATCGGAAAATCGGCGGATCTGGTCCCGCCTACAATAATAATCCTGCTCGAATCCAGCTGATATAGATCATAAGCCCATTCGGGTTCGGTTCCCCCCAGATAGGAACTGTATATCAGTTGATTCGATATTAAATTCCATTTCATGAAAACACCATCATTGAATTCACCACTGGGGCCTCCGCCCGAAGCATTCAGCGGCTGCAAAGCATTATCTGTTACCGGAAAGTTTGAACTGCTCGAACCCCCGTTTATCCAGATGTCCGATTCCGATATCACTGCTATTTTGGTTATTTGTTCCGTGTAATTGCCGGGTATGTATGTTGAATAATCGTAACGATTCTGCGCAGGATTAAATACACACAGAAATCCATCATAACCCTCTTCCCAGTTCAATGCGTATGCATCAAACGTTACTGGAAAATCATTCGAATACGTTGAACCGACGGCGATAACTCTGCCTTCAGTATCTATGGCGATGTCCATTACAACATCATAACGATTACCCCCAAAGTACGAGCTGTAAAGTAGTGCGGAACCATCTACCGACAAATGAGTAAAGAATCCCTCATTGTCCATTCCAGGAATTGTGTCCAGTGCATCAGGAGTAAGCGGCCATATTGGAGATGTTCCAGAAGCTGTGACATCGCCTGCTGTCCAAATGGAACCGTCCGGACATACTGCTAATGAGGTAAGGCTCACATATCCCCTTTGTCCACCGATGTATGTTGAGAAAATCAGAGAATCTCCATCCGGTGTCAATTCCGTTACGAAACCGGCTCCACTAAGCTGTATTAAATGCTGCTGATAGGCGCCCGGAGTTATCGGAAAATCAGGTGACGATGTGTACCCGCCAAATATCACATTCCCGTTGGGAACGATGTCAATTTTGTACACGTGGTCACCAAATTCGCCTCCCAAATAGCTGCTGTACAATAAAGGATCAATCACCATACCGATATTCCGGTCATAGCCGGAACAGGCAAGCCTGATCGTGTTGCCGCTGATGATTTCATAGGCCACAGACACTTCTTCCCGCTTTCCCTGCCAGATTTGACAGGCGTACGGTGCTTTTTCTCTGATCTGCCCCAAGGATGTCTGCAATACCAAATTGCCCTGACCGTCTGTGCGGATCGGTGCCGTCAAGCCGTCATACTGAACCTGTATCACACTTGGATCAACTCCCGCCGCCAGATGATAAACCGATTCGATCCCTTCCGGTTCGATTCTGTACTCGACATCCACTCCCGCCCAAACGTTCTTAGCCGTCACTCTGCGATAGTGCCCTACAAAACTCCGCCACCGGCAACTGTCCGAACCTAAAAAGTAGTTGCTGTAGTGCGGCAGCCTGTCTTCGCCTTTGATCTCGGGAGTTGGATTTCCGTTTAGGTACTTCACCTTGACTACATGCCCCCGCACTAACTCCGGCCGCGATAGATGCCTGTCCCACGGCATCCGCTCCGGCTCCTCAGTAGCCGCCGACCGCTCGTATTGCCGGAGATCAATCGTCAACCCGTCGGAGGTAACAAAATAGCTTCCGCCCGCCCCGTCATACCGAAAGGCAAACGGAGCCTCCCACTGCCCTTCATTCGCAATAAAGTAGGAGGCGGGAGGAATGTCGGCGGCGGTGGCGATAGTGCAGAAAAAGAAGAGGAAAAAGAAGTGAAGTCTCATCGATAGAATTTGGTTTTCTTCGGCGGGGTCGCAAACCCGCCTCGGCAATTACAGGTTCGTATCGGTGGAGAAAGTAGAGATTCTGGACGCCCGAAGACGGTGTCCAGAATGACACAGAGAGTCGGGCTCCATGGCTAGGCGGACCTGAAGAAAACGCTGAACAAAGAGACCCCCCTTTTATTCCCCCCTTTATACAGAAGGGGGAAATGAAGATTCCGGCCGGGTTGCGAAGACTTAACCCGACTCGGCCTCTATGAATCCGCGAAAAGAATCCATGCTCGAAGGCGGCGGAGAGATTCTTCACGAATCGGATCACGATTCCGGATTTGAAGCTGCATGAGCATAAGTTCGGCGACGCGGATTTCGGACTCGGGTTCATCGCAAGCGATTGTCCTTTCTCCATCCACTGAAACAACACGGAACTCGATGCGGTTACGGCGGTCGGAGTTCGGTTCGAGAACGACGCGTTTATCTTCATTAAAATGCAGGATGAAGCTCTCCCCCGCTCTTTCGATTTCGGCTGGCTTCCAATTCAAGACGCATGACATCCAGGCGGCTAACAGGAGAAACTCGGCGGATGGTTTTTGTTCTTCACCCAACATGCGGATTTCCCGAATGTGAGACATCAGCTGCGGATCGGAGGTGAAGAAGCCGGAGATGTGAGTCTGCCAGGCCGCGAGCATAGATTCGGCAAGATCGGTAACATACGGTTTGGAACCAAGCGTGTCGCACACGGATAAAAACGGTTTCAACGCAGCCATTTCATCACAGGGCGGAATGATGGAGACGATCACGCGATCCATCCCGACACTTAATTCGCGCAGAAGCGGATGAGAATACGACAGTGAATTATCCCAAATTAGAATGTGGTGGCCGGACGAAGAAATTTGCGAGAGTAAAGGTGCAACGGAAACAGGATCGCCGCCGTTCACTTCGAGAATAATCAGCTCCGTTTCATCGTGCTCGACGGAAATCCAAGCGCGCGGCGAAGAACCGGGCTTATCATTCACGCGAAGCAAGATAGCGCGCGCATTCTGCGCGCCGGCGAGACGGGCTGAAAGGTGCAAAGACTCCCCGCCGTCATCGAAATCCCAGATCGCATAAACCAAATTGCCGGGATACGCGATCTCTTTTCCGGGATGAGCATTCCGATGGAGCTTATGGAGTTCGTGCTCGATATCGGAGATATTCAGTTCCTGCAGTTCATTCATAGTCTAAGCAAGCGGTGGCGAGGCTTTGACAAATGGGGGACAGATCGTTACGGTAATTCATGGAGGAAATCAGGAGCTTGCCCTGACCTATACCGTCGCGTCGGAATGCGAATCGGAAGTGCAATATTTATTTATAGTTCCGATTCCTCTTGGGAAAAAAGCTTAGAGATCAGGCCTGTTTTCCGGTTGAGAATGTGCCTGAATTGTTCTATCTTACGAAAGAAAATCGGAAAAGAAAAGGAACAAAAAGATGATCTGGATTTTGGCGATACTCATTTTAGCAACCACCGTACAGGCTGACGTGACGCGCAGCCATAAGATAACGTCGCAGTTTATGGGCAGTTCGGAAAGCACGACTACCGATTACTACATGTCAGACAAGCAAGCCACGGAATCCACCATCAAGTGGACGAGCGGCATGATGAAAACGATGAGCGGCGGCAAGGAACAGGCGAGCGGAAATATCGTGCGGCTGGATAAGGAAGTGATCTGGGCGCTGGACCACAAGAAGAAGACGTATACGGAAATGACCTTTGCCGAGTTCCGGGAGATGATGAAGAAGGGTATGAAAGAGATGGAAGGAATGGAAGGAGCGGAAGAAGAAGCTCCCGACACGACGGCGGAAGAAATGTATACGTGGACGGTGGAAGACAAATCCGATCCGCAGCCGAAAACCATTTTGGGCTATTCCTGCAAGAATGCGCACATCGTGGCTACGGGCGTGAACAAGAACGAACCGAACGATCAGGTGATTATCACGTTCAACATGTGGAACAGTACGGAAGTACCGGGAGCGCAGGAGATCACTGATTTTCAGACGCGATACATGAAAGCCCTGGGGCTGGATATCGAAGCTCTGACTCCGGGACTTATGCAGGCTGTCATGCTCTATCAGAAACAATTTGAACAGTTGGTGGAAGCGGCGAAAAAAGCGCCGGGAGAACCGGTACAGAATCTGATTGAGATCAAGCGCCAGCAATTGAAAGGCGTATCCCTGAAGAAAGCCGTAAGTGAAGGCGCGAAAGAAGAATTGCTGGGCAAACTGCCGTTCGGGAAGAAGAAGAAAGAGGAAAAGAAGGAAGAGAAGCCCGAATGGGAGATGAAGGTAAAATTCAGCGTCAACACGGAACTAACACAAGCCGCCGCATCCGCCGTGGAAGCGACGCGATTTGATGTTCCGGCGGGATACAAGCTCAAGAAGTAAACACAAGACATACGCCCCCTTTTATCCCCCCGTAAACGGAGGGAAAGAAAACGGCGGAAGGAGTGATCCTTCCGCCGTTTCTATAATGAGATCCTTCGCGTCGCTATGCGACGCTCAGGATGATGCTTTGCATCATTTCATCAGCATCATCTTGCGGACGATGTTGAAAGAACCCGCCTGCAGACGGTAGAAGTACATTCCGGTCGGCTGACCAGCCGCATCGAACGTTACGGAATAATTACCCGCATCGCGCGTGTCGTTGACCAGCATAGCAATTTCGCGTCCGGTCAAATCATAGACTGTGAGTTGAACCGGAGAGTTTTCCACGAGGCTGAAAGAAATCGTGGTGGTCGGATTAAACGGATTGGGATAGTTCTGCGCAAGCGCAAATTCCACGGGAGCCACATCATTGGCTACAGGGGTAGCACTCTGCACACCCATCCGATGACGGGTGCCGTTCACGTCCACGGCGACGAGTTCGTATTGATAGGTAACGCCGTTTTCAAGACTGGATTGATCCAGCCACACATAATCGGTGCGCACGGTGGTCGTTCCCGCACCCGGGACACGACGGATTAGACTTCCGTCGCGCAGAATTTCGAAATAATCGTTATCGGATTCGGAGGCGGTGGACCAGCGGACTCTGACCTGTTGATCACCGGCAAAAGCCGCGAAATCCAGCAATTCAACGGCCAGCTGACGATCGAAAGATACGCAGACACAGCCGGAGCCTTCCGCCGTAAAAACCGCCGACCACCAGCCGCCGGGAGCGGGGCACTCACTGTTGCCCGAATCGCGCTGCGCGATCCAGCTTAAGCCGCCGGTCAAGGGCTCGCATTCCTGATAGCATCCGCCGACGGGAACACGATAGGTGGTGAGACAGCCGGCCTGATACGTGAAGACCGGTTGACCTTCGAGTGGACAGCACCAATAGACTTTTATCGGGCTGCCGCAGAATTGGAGACAGAAATGCTCACCCACCGTGACATACATCGGCGGCTGCTCGGGACACGGCGGCTGTGGACATAAATATCCATCACCACCTGCTCCGTCAACGAATCCCTCATTAATTGCGGCGACGGCATCACTGAGCTGTGATATGGTAGTTCCATACGGCAGAGCGGATGTGTTGCCGCCTAATACCGTGTTCGCCAAAACCCAGATTTGATCCACGGTCCAGCCTTCGAACGGACCGGATTGCAGATACAAACCGCCGATATCGGTAAAACCATAGGCAAGGCCGTAATCGCCGAAGCCGCGATTCAAAGCCAGAGCGGTCAATTGTCCGACGAACACGCCGGTCGTGTTGCTGTGCGGCGGATCAATCAGATTGCCGGTCAGAACCGCCGGAGTTCCGTTGCCGGGAAGAAAAGTGTTAACGGCAGCGGAAGAAGTAAAATGAACCGTGTAGCCGCCGCCGATGGTCAATCCGGAGGGGAAGACAATCGGAAACAGGGAATCACGGACGCATCCGGGATTCTGACCGTGACAGTTGCTGTGCCATCCGCCTTGCGTCTGAGTGCGAAATTCACCGGGGGGCGGCGGACAAATTTGTGCGTGAACCAGCGTGATGGAAAGAAGAAGCACAGGCAGCATCATCCGAAACGCAGAGCCAAACACATCGTATTTTCGAAGCATGGGGAGAGACTCCTCCTTAGACACAGATAGCATTAATTGTCGCCTTCAATATAGTGCTGCTCATACGCGAAATCAATAATCTACCAACTCGTCCAAATACTTTTTGTTTATAAGAAACAGTTTTTTAGGCATACTCGGTATTCTTAGTAGATTGCTCATGTTTCCGAATTAACACGTGCCAAAACAAGGTAAAGTTGTGAGTGAACTAATAGTGAGAGGCATCAGGCGGGTCACTAAAATACGAAGGCGGAAGCGGGGGATTTTTTCCTCACGTGCGTTTACTATACGAATGGGATCGAGTAAATAATCGTGCTTGCTGATTATCGGCTGCTAAGATCATGAAGGCCGGAGAATTGAAATCTGCGATGCTCGTTTTTCGTGCTTTTAAATCAGGAACCTGACCATTCTCTCTTTGTATAATGTGCATACGGCATATCGGGCTGAAGAATCAATTTCCATTTTCGAGCAGTTTTGAGAATCTCCGGTTTTCGACATATCATTTTCGCGTTACTGGCAACTGCCGCTTTGCTGCCAATGGCGGTACCGGGAGTGATTCCACTTTCCTGCGCCGCAATGGGCTGCCGCGGGGATTGCTCCGAATGCGCATGCCCGGCTGAAACCGGCAACCGCGCAAACTACGGATGCTGCTCGAACGAGTCGGAGACACCGCCGTTTTCTTCTACGAATCCATGCGGAACAGGCGGCGGCACACCGCATTGCCTGTGCGCCGGACTCTGTTCCTCGTCGGCTTGCCCCTCATATGCGGACGTCGGCACCTATCTGACTACTCCCTTCCTTCCGGCTCATTTCATTTCTGCGAGCCTGAATCCCTCCGACTATATTTTCGAAGAACCGCAGCCTCCCCGAATTCTCGATTGATTCACGCGACGGGTGAACTCCGTCACATATTCAATTGCGAACAAAAAAACGGCAGAACCGCACCCGCGGAGTCTGCTCCTTGGAGGCCTCGTGCACAAACTCTCATTTTTCCTGATCGTTATTTTATGGATTGCAGCAGCGGACGCGGCGGTTATTCGCGGCACGGTTCGTGATGATCACGGCCACGCCTTGCCCTATGTGAACGTCATCGTGGACGGCACACAGCGAGGAACCACTACCGTAGACGACGGTTCATTCCATTTGACCGATATTGAACCCGGGCAGTGGACACTTCGCTTTACGCTGCTGGGATTCGAGAATCAGAAACTGACGGCGGATTTAAATCAAGACACACTGGCCCTGGCAGTGACGATGACGGAATCAGCCATCGAATTGGGCAACGTGGACATCACCACCGACCGAATCCCGACGGGCATCGCGCCGCATGAACCGATTCGCACGGAAATCATCAGCGGCGAAGATATCCAAGCGCGCTCGGTCGGCGGAACGATGATGTCCGCACTGGAAGGCGAATCGAGCTTAAAGACGCGACCCTGCGCGATGTGCGGTTCGCACGGCATCGGTATGCAGGGCATGGATGCCTCGTACACGGAAGTCAGCGTAGACGGCATGCCCGTTTTTTCGGGTCTGGGTACGCTGTACGGACTGGACGGATTAGCGGCGGCCGATGTATCACAGGTGGAAATGGTCAAAGGCAGCGGCAGCAATGAAGCGGGCAGCGCGGCGATGGCCGGAGCGTTGAATTTGGTGTCGGTAAAAGCGACGGATTCCACGTCGCTGCGCGCTTCGGCGAGCGTGAATCAGTACGGTCAAAACAACGTATCCGCATCCGCCACCGGACTGCTGCTGCGGCTGCCGATGCGCTTTTCGATATCGCAGCAGTCGCAGCCGACGCGGATAGACAACGACAAGGACGGCGTGACCGACACGCCGAAACTGCATCGCACGAATTTATTGTGGAGCACGGCTCTGCCGAATGCGGCGGGCGGCGAAATCACACTCAGCAACCGCCTTTATCATGAGCGGCGCTTTGCGGGAGAATTGGCTTGGTCGAAAGGAGACCGCGGCTCCGCCGACGTGTACGGACGCGAAGTGCTTACGTCCCGCTACGAAGGCGGCGCGGGCTATCTCAGCCGTTCCGCCCCAACGCGCTTTTCACTCGACGCCGCCTGGGTAATTCACGAACAGGATTCCTGGTACGGCACGACGGAATTCGACGCGCAGCAGCAGATCGCGGCCGCCAAAGCAGCGATGGATCACTCGTGGTCGGCGGCGCATACGAGCACGGCGCAGCTCGCGTACACGTATCAGAATTACGGCGACAATTTGCGGTTGGCGACAGTCACGGATCAGCGATGGTCGGTGCCGGGAATAATGGTGCAGCATACGTGGTCGCCGCGCGAGCGCTGGACATTGCAGGCCGGAACGCGGGCGGAATACTATGAAGAGGACGGCGTTGTTTTCGTACCGCGCGGATCCGCCCAATGGAAATCCGATCACGGCACCACGGTGCGGTTCTCGGCGGGCGCGGGCTATCGTCCGGTCACCATCTTCAGTCTGGACGAAGCGGTGATGATGGGATTCGAGGATATCACTCTTGATGAGAACCTGCGCGCCGAACGGAGCACATCGTTCAATTTGAATCTCCATCAAGCCTGGACGGGACGATCCGTGGCGGGAAACGTGGATGTGAACGCGTTTTACACACACTTCGACCACAAAGCGATCATCGCGTTCGGTTCCCATCACAATCAGACGGTATACACGAACGCCGACCGGGCCTACAATCGCGGCGTCGAGGTTCAAGCGCGCGTGAGCGAAGGACAAGGCTGGTCGTTCAAGGCGGGCGCGACGCGCAGCGAGATGCGCTATCGCGCCAACGGGCGATGGCGATACGGAGAGCTGCAGCATATTTATTCGGGAGACGCGCGCCTCGGCAAGATTTGGCGGAAGGCGGGAATCAAGAGTGAGCTGTCCGCCGACGTGGTGGGGCCGCAATATCTTCCGGAAGGCCGCTCACGGGTGAAGTCCCCGCCTTATGTACTGTGGGATGCAACGGCAGCCAAAACGTGGAACCATTTCGAAGTCACGCTGGCCGTGAAAAACATTTTCGATTGGACGCAGTCGGATAATCCGTATCCGCGCGATCCGACAACCGGCCGTTTGATGACCGATACGGCGTTGATGTACGGGCCGCTGATCGGGAGAACGGTTTTTTGCGGAGTATCGTATTTCTTATAACGGACTGCGCGGCGGCATTTCTTGATCGAACATAAAAACGGCGGAAGGAGTGATCCTTCCGCCGTTTTTATGGAGACGAATTCCGGGAGAGTCCGGAACCGACTCGGCGCAAATAAATGCGCGGGGCAGGGACACCCCGCGCAACGGAAAGTATAGTCAACGCGGCGATTATTTTAATAAAATGATTTTACGCGTAGCGGAAAAATCTGCGGCAGAGAGGCGGGCGAAGTAAACACCGGACGGCAAGTTTTCCGCTGTAAATGCAATCACGTGTTCGCCGGCCTCTTCATTTCTATTGAGGAGAGCCGCGACTTCGCGTCCGGTCACATCATACAACACCAGCTGCACGCGCGCGGGATGCGGCAGGTAAAAACGGAGCTTAGTCTGCGCATTGAACGGATTCGGATAGCAGCCGTCGAAAGCGAAAGCCTCCGGCTGCAAACGCGGCTTATTTTGCACGGGAACCGGCATCTCCGATGCGACATGGATGGCAAAACCCGTAATGGTTCCATGATCCTGTTCGGCGGAATCATAGACCGCCAGATACCACGTGCTGTACGCCCGCGTGCCGCGGATCGCCACGGTGGAATCGCCGTTAAACGCACTGAGCGCTCGCAGCGGCTGCCACGTTCCGGTATAGGGAGCGCTGCCGAGAGCCAGCGGCCATTGAGCCTGATCGCTCAAACGGCAATTGATGAAATTTTGTCCGGCGTTTTCAGGATTATAAGCCGCGAGCTGTACGTAGACCGAATCCGGCGAGCGCACCCAAATACTCAGATCACCGACATAACTATGTTGGATCGTAAAACTCACGTCCAGATCGTAAATCACCAGTGTATCCTGAATCACGCCGTAGAGAGGCATCTGTATGGTATCGAAATCCACGATGGTGCGGGGGGAGTTCACGGACACATAATCATGAAAGATCAGAGGCAACGGCAGCAGCGATGCATTCACGAGGGTGGTTTCATTCGCGGCAACGACAACTTGCGGCACGGTGCGCCCATTATAGAATTCATGCTGGAATTGGAGCAGATAATTCGCACCGGGGGAAACGCGAGTCAGGATATACCCGCCGTTCGCATCCGTACGCGATTCGATATTTTGCGACAGGATGCGCACACGGACATCGGAGATCGCCCGTGCGGAATCATCGGTCACAATTCCCGCGATGCAGCCGTAGGGCGGAAGGGTGCCTTCCAACTGCACATCGTCAATTTTCAGCGCGAAGCGATCCGTCGAATTGTAAACGAAAGCGAGATAAAAAGGGATATCCGATAGCGCCGCGAGATCATGGGAATAAAATGTCCACGCCCCCGGGACGGAATCCTCGCTGAA
>RPQS01000060.1 GCA_003818605.1 Candidatus Zhuqueibacterota bacterium
TATTCTCAAGCGCCAAAAGTCCCTTGGATATTTGATCTATTGCCATGCGAGCTGAATCGGCAATCTCGCGACTTGCCCCGCAGCGGATCACGCTGTCTAAAAGAGACTTGGCAAGCGTAAGGTTGACTTGGTGATACCGTTGAATACTCGCCAAACGATAGAATGCCAGCCCCCTTCCCTCTCCGGTTTCATGTTCTGCAATATAGTTTTGATATAAGGTCATCGCGTCATTAACTCGTCCGGTTTCCAAAGCAAGGTTCGCCAATTCCAACTCAATATCATCCGTATAATCGAGAAAACGCTCACTCGATCGAACGCGTAGAAGAATCGCCTCGGCTTGAGCTGGATTCTGCAAGGCAAGCTCGCAGCGCGACCAGTAAACATAAGCATCATACGCTTGCGCTATACTATTGCTGGCTTTCGCACTCGCCGATAAAGCATCGCGAGCTTCCGCATGTTTGCCTGAATTATACAAAGATAAACCATAACGATAAAGAGCGGTGTATCGCTGTTCACCACGCTGTTTCTGTTGAAGCGATAAATGAAACTGCTCCGCGGCGTCTCCC
The DNA here is from genome assembly GCA_003818605.1 of Candidatus Zhuqueibacterota bacterium. GTDB lineage: Bacteria > Electryoneota > RPQS01 > RPQS01 > RPQS01 > RPQS01. Next base: position 567 of record RPQS01000060.1, read on the forward strand.
CACTTTTTCAAATCGTAATACAGATTGCCTAATAGGAAAAGTGCATCCGCTTTTCGCGTACCGGATTTCATTTTACCGGTTCCTTCGCGGAGAAGCTCGATTGCCTCCTCGGAACGCTTCTGTTCCGATAGGACGCGGGCTTTCCATATCAATGCAGTCGTTATATGCGGGCTGTTCGGAAAAAGAGTGGTCAATTCGGAAAATTTACGTTCGGCACGCGCCAGATCGTTAATTCGATAATAGGAGATTCCCATCAGCAGCAATGCGTCGTCCACCCACCGGCTTTTAGGATAATTTTCCAACAGCTTTGCGGAAGTTTCGATGACTTTACGGTACTTTTCGATGGGAACCGGCCTGGGCTGAACTGTACCCTGCGGCAGCGGTCGTCCCGGTTCCGTCTGTTGTGGAGGCGCTTCGACTTCGCGTTCCGCCTCTTCAAACTTTTTCTGAGCGTTGTACATTGTATTAAAGTACGCGCAACCGCTCAAGAATAGTATAGAAGCGAACACAATTGTCCATGCGCTTATGCTGACGAAATATCTATTCATGAATTTGGATCCGTTGGTGATGACAAACCATGCGCTTTTTCGTAAACGGCAACCAGTTCAGGCAGTACAGTACCGGCCGGTCCTTGAATATAGTGTGTCGCTGATTTACTAAAAGGCGTCATTTCGGGATTGATTTCAATAACGGGTATGCCCCTGCTTAAGGCAACTTCCGGTAGTGCGGCGGCAGGATATACGACCGCTGATGTTCCGACTGTGATAAAAAGATCACAGTGTTCCGCCGCCTGAAAGGCAACCCGGAGAGCATTTTCCGGAAGCATTGCGCCGAACCATACCACACCCGGTCGAAACATTCCGCCACAGGAACAAATCGGGACCTGGCCGTCAAATGGCGTTTCTTCCATGTTGCTTTCTTGTCCGCAAACTTGACAGCGGTTTATTCGAATATTGCCGTGAAGCTCGACAATCCGGCGGCACCCTGCAGCACGATGCAAACCGTCTACATTTTGCGTTATTAGCGTGAAATCTCGCGCCAGAGCTTCCCATTTTACCAGCGCTAAATGACCGGGATTAGGACGCGCCCTGGCAATTGTGTCTCTTCTATACTGATACCATGACCAGACTAAAAGCGGATCGGCATCGAAAGCCGATTGGCAGGCGAGGTCCTCCGGCCTATACTTATCCCAGAGACCACCTTTATCTCTAAATGTTGAAATCCCGGATTCCGCCGAAATTCCCGCTCCCGTTAATATTGTAATAACTTTATAATAAACAATATTATCCAGTAGTTCTTTAGGGAAAAACATGGAAATTTCACTTACTTGACATTCAATTTACAGATGGCTATATTAGCATACTTTTAAAGCTTCATCAGGTTAATTCTTAATCTGCATGAAACCATCAATGGACTAATTTGGTTGCATAAATGCCACAACATAAGTCTGCCGAGAAAAGAATGCGCACGAGCGCAGAAGCCAGAATTCGGAACCGTCAAAAACGTACGCGCTGTCGTGCTGCCGAGAAAAAAGTATTATCGTTAGCCGATAAACCGACCGCTCAAGTGGAACTTGCGAAGGTTTTTGCATTGCTCGATCATATGGCCACAAAAGGGTTGTATCATCAGAATACAACAGCCCGCATTAAGGCCAAACTCTCACGTCATGTAGGTTCCCTGCAAGGTTAACCGTGTAATAAACACGGAAGTTTCCCCGCCGAGCCGGTGTTACTCTGGCGCTCCTCCCCCTCCAGCCAGAGTCGGAACACCGGCTCTTCTTTATGCCCGTTTTAGCGCGGACCGGTGTTATCGAGGTTTCTCGTAGTTTGGCGCTTCATGCGTGATAACAACATCATGGGGATGGCTTTCTCTATATCCGGCCGCCGTGGTCTGCACAAGCTTGGCTTTCGACTGCATTTCCGGTATAGTTGGAGTTCCACAATACCCCATTGCCGCGCGCAGCCCCCCAACCAACTGAAATACGGTATCCGCCAACTTCCCTTTATAAGGCACACGTCCTTCAATACCCTCCGGCACATATTTTCCGCGAGTTTCGTTGATGGGTTGGAAATAGCGCTCGCCACTCCCCTGCCGCATGGCTCCGATTGATCCCATCCCGCGGAACTGCTTGTAGCTTCGCCCTTCCAGTAGAATCATTTCCCCCGGACTCTCCTCAGTGCCTGCAAACAAACTGCCGATCATTACGGTGGAAGCGCCAACGGCCAACGCTTTAGCGATGTCGCCTGAATAGCGTATCCCTCCATCGGCGATCACAGGAATCCCGCTCCCATCCAAGGCTTCCGCGACCTCGAGAATCGCACTGATTTGCGGAACCCCTACTCCCGCAATAACCCGGGTTGTGCAAATGGAACCCGGGCCGATTCCCACTTTTACCCCGTCCACTCCGGCATCCATTAAAGCCTTTGCACCGTCAGCGGTCACAACATTTCCGGTGATAATCTCGGTCTGCGGATAGTCATGCCTCAGCGACCTGACGGTTTGAAGAATGTTTTCCGAATGACCGTGCGCGGAATCCACAACCAACGCGTCAACACCGGCTTCCACAAGAACTCGTGCTCGCTTGGTTGTTTCGGCACTTGCTCCGACCGCAGCCGCCACACGCAGCCGGCCTTCGGAATCCTTGCAGGCACCGGGAAACAGAGACCGCTTTAAAATATCCTGCGCCGTCACCAATCCGGCCAGACGCCCTTCCGCGTCCACCAGTAAAAGTTTTTCAATACGGTGCTTTTGCAGAATTTTCTGAGCCGTTTTCAGATCCGTTCCCAAAGGAGCGGTAATCAACCTCTCCCGTGGTGTCATCACATCGGAAATCAGCTGTTGGTAATTGTCCTCAAACCGAAGATCCCGATTCGTAACAATTCCCACCAGCTTCTCGCCTTCCACAACCGGTATGCCGCTAATCCCTTTGTCTTTCATCAGATTCAAGGCATCAAGAATTCGCGCGTCAGGGGGAAGCGTATGCGGTTTTAAAATCGTTGCCGATTCACTGCGTTTGACGCGCGTGACTTCTGCCGCTTGGGATTCGGGCGACATATTTTTGTGAATAACTCCAATCCCCCCTTCGCGGGCAAGGGCAATGCACAACGCCGCTTCGCTGACCGTGTCCATCGCGGCGGAAACCAGCGGGATATTCAGAGCAATATTTCGACTGAATCGCGTGTGGAGATTCACTTTATGCGGCAGCACGGCGGAATAAGCGGGAACCAACAACACGTCGTCGAAGGTCAATCCCATCCCCGTAATTTTCTCCTGCAGCTTCATGTTGATCTCGACCTCAAAATTGGTGGCTACCGGATGGCAAAAACATCATAGATAAACGACAAGTAAGTCATCGTTCCAAGCTGATTGTTTAAAAAAACGACCAGAAACAGCAGCATCGCTCCCACAATTCCCAGCACGGTTGCATACACGCGAATAGGATTCGCGGCAAACCCCGTACGAAGAGCGGATAGAAGACGAATAGCGCACCAGATCAGCCCGGCGATTACAATCACCCAGGCGATGTCCCGGAAGTTGGGCATATCGAGAACACGGTAGAATACCACGCCGAGAGGCAGTATAAAAAGCAGAGCCGCGAAAGCCCAGACAACATAATTGGCGGATTGCCAGAAGTCCACACGCTCCCGGAACAATAAAGAGAAAAGTCTGATAAATGCCGCTTTCACCAAAATGAGAACCATGAAAAATCCCGTGAAATAGACTAATGAATCCACGGGATTCCAGATCAAACTAACCAACCAATCCTTCGTGCGCGGGGCGGATATGAAATGCGTAAGATAATAGTCCAATGTGAAACTGGTCCGAGCCGCATATAACGCCGAGGCGGTCAAAATGGCTAATGTAACTGATTCCAACAGCCAAAGCAACAAAGGCTGCGCCATATGAAGGAATCGCCTATAGCGCAAATCGCTGTAAAATCCGTGCGCATGCAGGAAAACACGCTTCAGATTTTGACGAAAGACATTGTTGCGCCGGATTTCTGCTGATAAAAGCAACAGCGCCGCCAATCCAATGATAGGATACGCAATCGGCGCATTGCCCTCTTGAGTGCGGGGCGGCGGCGGAGCGCTCTGACCGGTCTGCGCCAGATCGCGCAATTTTGCGTAAGCCATTCGCTCTTGACGGTCAACTCCCACGATGCCATAGCTGAAAAGCGTTCTGTCCTTCTGACCGGGTTGGGTGAGGAGAGGACTGGCCCCATGATAGTCAGCAAATGAGTGAATGAGATAGCCGTCAACTTGCGTGTTCGCTTCCAGAGAAAGCACATTGCGTATCAGATATTCCGCTTGCACCACATTGCCCGATGAAGTTTTTCCTTGTGCGTTTTTACCCATCGAAGCGAGTTGACCCAATCGGGAATAGACTAGGGGGCCGGACGACATCTCAAAGGCTGAAATTTGCGGTTCCCGTCCATTTGGACTCCACGACGAAAGCCGGAAATCCGCCAGACCGGTGAGATCCTCCGTGCGGGATGATTCGATATAGCACGGCCGTTTGTCTTGTGACTTTATATATGAATACAACCGCTGACCCAGATCACGGGTGGCAGCCGCATTCCAGTCCAATTGTGATCCTAATCCCCAAGCTAAGACACTGACATGGCTCTCACACGCGGCAAGAAGTCGCGTTACGGAATGTTGGACAAGATCCGCATACGTCGTTTGAGACAGAATTTCCGGAGGGATCCAGTCCAATCCGGTTTCCGGCAGAACCATTAAACCGATTTCGTCAGCACAATTCAGCAACTCCAGAGGCGGCGGACCGAACGGAATGCGAATAACGTTCATACGCAAATCGCGAATTCGCGTAAGATCCTGATGAAGAGCAGCAGGCGACACGGCACGCTTACTGGATAAGTATTCAGGAATATAATCTATCCCGCGCAGACGAAGCTGTCGTCCGTTTATATAGAAATCTCCATTCGCAATCTCGAAGCGCTTGAAGCCCATTCGCTGCGTGAGCTGATGAAGAGAATCACCGCCCGCAATGAGCGTTGCTGTTAATTGATACAGTACCGGTTTTTCAGGCGACCAAAGAGAAACCGTGGATTTGGACAGAGGAATGGTGACCTGAAAATCTTCGCTTCCGCCTCGCGTTATTTTTTCGCTCCAACCTTCCGCCACAAGGCGTCCCAGCGAATCACGCAGCGTGGTATAGATGCGAACTTCATGCGGCGACTGAGCGCTATCCGATGTCCAGGATAAGGAACGATACTGTGCAATGCGCACGCGCACATGAGAACGGACGGCGGACGTATCCTGAAGGGACTCCGCTTCCAGATTCATGCATTCAATCGCCCAATCCGGAATCGCTCGCAGATACACGCCGGAAAATATACCGCCGTAATTTTGGGAGTGCAGCAGCTGCGTGCGGACGGGAAACGTCGTACGCGGTGTGAGCCGGTTATCAATCCGCAAGAGAATTTCATTGGGCGAACCGAATCGCAGACGGTCACGCGGAATATTACTGTTGAAGGCTAAATGACTTCCCGTAAACGCCGAAATAAAGCTGCCGTTCAGCCACACCTCGACGGAATAGTGAATACCCGGAATGTAAATCTGAAAATTGCATTTCTTGAGCGAATCCGCCAGTGAAAAACTGCGCCGAAAGACAACCGGTTCGTCATTATTCTCAAAGGATGATGGAATCCAGCCGCGCTGAAACGGTCCCTTCTCCCCCACACGATACTCCCATGGACCGGAGAGATTGATAACCGTTTGGTAGTTATTCGACGCCAACTGCGGAAGTACCGGCGTTATCGCTTCATGCTGCTCGTAGAGCGTAAAGCCCTCGGCCGGACAAGAATAACTTATCAGCCCGAGGGCAATAAATACAAGGAGAAATACCCGCATGCGCGGGAAGAAACGTCTCATTTACGGCGCGTTGCGAAACTAACGGGAGAATTCATGATTCTTGTTCAGGATCGCCAGACAGAGCTTCACACTCGTTTCCAGATCCTTCACATAAACATGCTCGCTGGTCGTATGTTCGTCCTTCATGCCGCAGCCGATGACAACCGACGGCAGCCCTTTTTCGTTGTAGACATTCGCATTCGTTCCACCACCGATAGACATGGGCTTCATGTCTAACCCCAGCGTCTGTCCGGCCTCGGCCGCCAACTTGTAAGCCATACTTTCGAGCGGCATATTCATCGCGTTGAATTCACGCTTAACCTTTTCGCGAAAGACGGGAGCGATGGTCCTGCCGTCCACGGTCTTCGTGTATTTCTTAACGGCGTCATGGAAGCACTGCGCCATGTGCCTGGTCTGCGTTTCCAACACATCGTTGGAATGGCTTCTTGCCTCGGCGGTTGAAGTGAGTTTGTCCGCGACAATATTCGTGGCTCTTCCGGCATTGACGGTGCCGATATTAGCCGTGGAATCGGGATCCAACCTGCCGAGCTTCATTCGCGAAACCGCTTCCGCAAAAACTTCGATCGCCGACACGCCGCGCTCCGGATACATACCCGCATGCGCCGCAACGCCGTCTATTTCGTAGGCCATCCGATTCGCGCTGGGCGAACGATAAACAACACGATCCAACTCTTCACCATCCAGAATGAAGGCGCACTTCGCCTGAACGGATGATAAATCAATCTGGTTGGCGCCCAATAAGCCGGTTTCTTCCGAAACGTCGAAAATGACTTCGATCGGTCCATGCGGCATTCCCGCCTCGTGGGCGCAGCGAAGCATTTCTATAATGGTGACGATTCCGGCTTTATCGTCCGCACCAAGAACCGTCGTGCCATCGGATCGAATGACTCCGTTTTCCAAGCGGGGTTTTACGCTCATACACGGCATCACACAGTCCATGTGGGCGGAAAACAGGATGGCCGGCGCTGAAGAATTGCGCGCCGGGACGCGAACATGCAAGTTGCCGCAGTTCCCGCCGATTTTCCCACCCGCATCGTCGCGCCATGTTTTTACGCCTAAAGTTGCCAGAACTTTTTCGATATAGTCGGCAACCGCCGATTCCTGCTTGGATGGGCTGTCAATCTGAACCAAATCAAAAAAAGTCTTTACCAAGCGATCCATGTTGGGTGTAGGAATGCTCATGGTTCAATCCACTTTTATTGCGTTAGCCTGCCCGTGACTCCATTCGTGTGCAATCCGGTAATCAGAACTTCGACAACGGTACCGTCCCTTCCGCACCCCGCTTCTAAAAAGACGTCCAGATAGTTTGCCGTGTGGCCGGCGGTCCATTTGCCGTTACGGCGATTCTCCAGAAGAACGTGTTGATGAGTGCCTATGTGAGCTTCGCGAAAGCGATGACGCAATGTCTTGTCTAAAGTGCGCAGTTCCGTTACACGGTCGCGTTTTTCTTGATCCGGAACAGTATCGGTCAGGTGTGCAGCGGGTGTACCGGGCCGCATGCTGAAGGGGAAAACGTGAAGGTAAGAGAGTGGCGATTCCGCAACGAAATGCTGTGTATCTATAAAATGGTTTCGGCTTTCACCGGGAAATCCAACAATGATATCAGAGCCAAAACCCCAGTCGTTTCGCAGCGTGAAGGCTTGTTCGAAAATGCGATGAATTCTCGCCACGGTGTATCGGCGATTCATGCGATGAAGAATCACATCATTCGCACTCTGCAGAGGCAAATGCAAATGCGGACAGATTCGGTCAGAATCAGCCATGACTTCCAATAGCCGGTCCGTAACTGCCCACGGTTCCACACTTCCTAAACGAATTCGCGGCAAATCGGATTCTTTCGTTAAAACCGAAAGTAAATCCGTCAAGCCGTCCGGCATACCCAGATCTGTTCCGTATGTTCCCAGCGCCACGCCGGTAAGGACCACTTCCGCAATTCCTGCGGCGTACAGCTTTCGAATCCGATCAACAACGTGATGAACGGGAAGACTTCGTCCCTGACCGCGCAGTTGCGGAATAACACAATACGTGCACTTTTGCGAGCAGCCGTCTTGAATTTTAAGAAAGCAGCGGGTGCGGCCCAAGAGACCGGCAACACTCTGTCCCTCTGCGAACACGGTTGTCGCATGTGCTTCCCCGACATGGACGGCAACGTCCTGTACGTCCATGTCGGTGGGGAGAAAATCAAAGAGGTGCTCTTTTTCCCTCGTGCCTAAGACGGCTCGGACTCCGTCAATTGCCGAAAGATCCGCGGCGGATTTTTCGGCCGTGCATCCGACTGCTATTAGCGCGGCAGCCGGATTGCGCCGATGAAGGGATCGCAGTAACGACCGACTTTTTCTGTCCGCAATACCGGTTACCGAACACGTGTTCACGATACAGACAGCGGCGGATTCCGCATCCTCCGCTACTTGATATCCAACCGCCCTGAATTGTCCCAGTATGGCTTCGCTTTCATACTGGTTCAGTTTGCAGCCCAGTGTGGCAATATATACCGATCTCCTACGGTCGGGAATAACGTGATGCACGAGTACCATATCTTCCGAATGAACCGGCGGTTTATGCCTGTGGTTCGTCCTTCGCTTCGTCCGTTGTGCCCGAAGCCGGCGAGTCAGGAGCCTGATTCGCGGAATCGGCTTCCGGTGATGCCGGCGTGTCTAAGTCTGTTCCAACGATATACTGCTTCATGGTCTCATCATCGGTTTCAACTTCACCCTCCGCACCGGCAGGAGCCTGTGCGGCGAGAATAATTTTCTTTGATTCTTTATCAAACTCGATGACTTCAAGCTGCAAATCATCTCCCACGGCAATCACTTGTTTCGGACCACGCGTGAGACGCTTGAGCTGACTGTTAGGAACAAATCCTTCCACGTCGCGGGGAAGCTCTACAACAACGCCTTTTTCCAGAACTCGTGCAACTCGGCCTGTGGTCTGCGTACCGACTGCATACTGCTGTTCGAACTCGTCCCACGGATTGGTTTGCGCCTGTTTCAGACCTAAAGCGATGCGCCGTTCATTGCGATCAAAGCCCAGGACGATAACATCCACTTCCTCGCCCTTCTTAAGAATCTCGCCCGGATGTCTTACACGCTTTGTCCAGGACAAATCGGAAATATGAACCAGTCCGTCAATGCCGTCTTCCAGCTCGACAAACGCACCGAAAGGCACCAGATCGCGCACACGGCCCATGTGACGGGAACCGACGGAGTATTTGACTTCCAGATTTTCCCAGGGATCCGGTTCGACCTGTTTAAGACCCAGCGAGATCTTGCGATTTTCTTTGTCAATATTCAAAACAACCACGTCCACTTCATCACCCACGGACAGCAATGCAGACGGGTGTTTGACATGCTGTGTCCAGCTCATTTCGCTGATATGGACAAGCCCTTCCAATCCCTTCTCCAGTTCGATGAAGGCGCCATATCGCGCGATGGAAACCACCCGGCCATGCACTCGCGCCGCAACGGGATATTTTGTCTCAACACCTTCCCACGGGTGCGGCTGAAGCTGCTTGAGACCGATAGAGATGCGCTGGCGTTCCTTATCGTAATCCAAAACGCGTACGGTAATCTTTTGGTCGAGCTGCACAACTTCTGAAGGATGACTGACGCGTCCCCAGGACAAGTCCGTGATGTGGAGCAAGCCGTCTACACCGCCCAAGTCAACAAAGACACCGAAATCGGTGATGTTCTTGACGGTTCCTTCCATCACATCGCCGACCTTGAGTTCACCCAGAACTTTCTCACGAATTCCGGCCAGACTCTTCTCCACGATCACTTTGTGGGACACGACAATGTTCTTACGCGCATCATTCAACTTGACAATTCGGAAATCCATGTCCTGGCCGACTAAGGCGTCGAAGTCGCGAACCGGATGAACGTCAATTTGCGATCCGGGCAAGAAAGCATCCACGCTGAGCAGATCCACCACGAAACCGCCTTTGATGCGGCGCATAATGCGGCCGCGAACGATTTCCTCGGTACGGAACGTTTCACCGATGCGTTCCCATATCTTCAGGAAATCGGCTTTCTTCTTGGACAGTAGCAATTGCCCTTCGGCATCTTCGACGCGATCCAGATAGACTTCGATGTCGTCGCCAACTTTAATCTCCTCGGGATGGGCAAACTCCTCCATGGCCACCGTGCCTTCGGATTTGAAACCGATGTCCACGGAAATGTCCTTGTCGCCGATGGCAATGATTTTTCCTTTGACGATCTCACCTTCGCGAAACTCCATGATCATTTTTTCATAGAGCGCGGTTAGATCCTGGGCTTCCTGCCGGTGTTCGCCTTGATTTTCCGGAAGCTCTTCCGGTTTGATTTTCCGGCCGCGGAAGCGAATGGTTTCCTTTACGACGGATGGAGTCGGTTCGGGAATAAACGGGATTTGGGGGGTTTCTTGAATGGATTCTGTCATAGTATTCTCCGGAGTCTTTTATGCCCGCCCGGAGTTAGCGGGGTTAATTGAAGCGCCTTATCTCAATCGTTCATCTTCGATAACGGTTCGTTCGTAAACGGGACCTTTGGACTTCACCCGTCCGAACGGAGTGCTTAAGGAAAGCTCGCGAATACTCTCTAAAACGCGGTCGGAAACGTGTTGATACAATTCCTTGCCGTGAAGATCCGGATTCATTAATTCAGTAGCAAGCAGCGGTTTGCCGAATACTACCGTAATGCGCGGACGTCCCAACAAACAAGGCCGATCCTGCTGTGAGCCGTGAATATATACTGGAATAACGGGCGCATTCGATAGGCAAATCACCCACCCGATTCCCAGTTTGGCTCTCAGAAATCCATCGCCCGGAGCCCGAGTTCCCTCCGGGAAAAAAAGCAAAGCCCCGTTATGCTTTAAAATGTCCAGACATTTAGAAAGCGATTCGCGGTCAAATTGTCCGCGACGCACTGGAAACGCATTTAAATAACTGATGAGTCGTCCGAGCCATCCGGTTCGAAATAACTCTTCCTTCGCGAAAAAATGAACTTCGCGTGGTATCATCGAACCAAGTAAGGGTGGATCCCAATTAGAGCGGTGATTGGATGCGATGATTACCGTGCCTGTCCGCGGGATATTGTCCATCCCACGTAGCGCGAGGCCGTACTGAAAACGAAGTAAAAGCCGAGCGGTATTGCGGACCAGACGGTATCCTAATCGCATACTGTTAGGAACGCGCTCCCCCGGTAGTCATCTTTCGCGCCAGTTCCACAACTTTGTCCACTTGATCACCGATGGTCAAGTCAGTCGTATCCACGATAATCGCATCGGACGCTTTACGCAACGGGCTGTGTTCCCGGTTTGAATCGCGCTCATCCCGCGCCTGCAAAGCTGTTTCCACTTCAGTCATGCTCTGATCAATACCGCGCGTGAGCATTTCTTTACGGCGGCGCTTGGCGCGCGCCTTCAAATCAGCCACCATGTAAATTTTCAAATCCGCATCCGGAAACACCACGGTCCCGATATCTCGCCCTTCCAGAACTACGGCGCCATTTTTTCCCAAGTCACGCTGCCAGCGGACTAAATGTTTACGAACGCGGGGATTCTCCGACACGGGACCAACCCATAGGGAAATCTCAGGAGTCCGAATCTCATCCGTTACATCCGCTCCGTCAAGCAGAACGTGCGGCAGGCCGTCAACTTCCTTCTGACTGACAAGGGTATTATGGAGCAGATCTTCGATTTTATCGCTGTCGGTGACTTCGACGCCACAGCGGAGCATTTTCAGGGCAACCGCTCGATACATCGCACCGGTATCAATGTGCATGTAGCCGAGGCGCTTAGCCACGAGTTTCGCCGTTGTGGATTTGCCCGAACCGGCCACTCCGTCAATGGCTATGATTAACCCGCGTGGGGAGTTCACGACTTAATTCGCCTGCCTTTTTCTTCTTCGATAAACAGATGCGTGACAATGCGTCCGGCGAAAAATTCATCATCTTCGCCCAGCATTCTTCTCTCCCAAGGGAAGGCCGAAGACGTATCGGCAACCGCGTCACCCGTAGCGGCCTGAAAGAATTCCGCAATTCGTTTTTGCCAGCATTCCATATTGGACGGACGCAGATCCAGCCACCCCTTTTCCGCCCATTCGTCCACCGATTCCTTCGTCACTTTCAGCTCGTTACTGCCCGTGTAGGCGGGAATTTTCACTTCGGGTCCGCGCAATACATTCTTGCCGTCTGGCAAGAGAATTGGTACACCGATGGAAACAATCGTTGCCCGCAGCAGACGGTCTTGTTTCAAAATATTCCAGACCTTTGCAGAAATATCCGTCGGTTTTTCGGAACCGATCAGAGCGGGATCCGGATAGGCACGTTTCAACAGATACGCTTCGTACAGTAGCTTGGACAGACTGGGAGGCCCCAGCATTTCGAATGCTACGCTGGCGATACCGTGCTCGCGTTCGAGTCTCCGCATTTCGTTAAGCGCAGCCCCGCGCAGAATGCCCGCACGATAAGTCGGACCCATGACAACGGAATCCAATGCGCCAACAATGTCCATCCCGCTATTCCCGCCTTCGATTTCCCAGAGTACGGCTTGGCTGATTTCCTCGGGAGTAACGAATTCCATTTGTTCAGCGGCGGAAATCGTATAAAATTCATCCGCCGAAAATATTCCGTTTTCGCCCGTGTCAATGAACACCGACTTCAGATTTTCGCCGAGCGGTTCTCCGGTCTCATCCTTGATGCGGGCGAACGTACCGCCCAACGGTTCAGCGGCTTCAGGCGCGCAATCGAACAAGGGAATCGGTTTACCGCCCCGTAAAACTTCGCCATAGGCGATTTTCTTCCACGCAATGGCGGCGGCAGGTTTGATCTCTTTAACGTAGGGACAACCTGGCGTACGGCCCATCAGAAACAGCAGCATCGAATGAGCGCCTGCCATTGAAGACTTCGCTAACAACTGCGCAGACGGCTTGGCTTCGGAATGCGTATAGGGAATATTGAATCCCATGCCGCCGGTGCCGGTCGTTCCTACTTTAACATAGGTGTGAACCTGCGCCTGCGCGGAAGCTTCCAGCAGCACTTGAATGTGCCGGATAAGCTGCGGTACGTATACCGTGCCGCAGAAACGCTCGACCTTGTCGAAAAATGGATCGTTTTCAGGAACTCCCTGACCTTCAATCTCCATCACAGACTTGATATCGTAATAAGCCGAATAGATGTCTTGATAAGCAAAACCGGTCGCCGCATTGACGCAGTCCACCATCACATCCGGCTTGTGCTCGGTGATCAGTTTATATAGGAAAAAATTGCTCAAACGCTCGGGGCTCAGTTTTTCAAACACATCTTCGACAAAGTTCCAGCGTTTTGCGCGGTCTTTCATAATGTCCCGGCGCGGTGTGTCTTTAAACTCATCCCGCACGAAAATATCGCCCCAAGCGGGCACCACAGTTACACTCGGAAACTCCGCCGCAATCGTACGGCAAGCCTCTTCAGCCTCCGCCTGACGAAGTGAGTGAAGAATCAATTTCGCGGGCCCCCGCGAGAGGATTCTTCGACAGACCGCCATACCGACGAGTCCCCACCCTCCCAATACCATCACTTTGGAATTACGCAGCATCATGGGTTGGCATCCTTCTCGGGCACAGATTCCGGGATCGGTTCTTCCATCACACGATCCTTGTCTTTTCCCTCGGCTAAGTTGAGATCAATTTGGGATTCATCACCGGCATTTTGCTCGACAGCGGGTTCCTCGATACTACGCGGTTGACCCCATTCTCTGAGCAGTTCCGAATCCCGCGGCAAATCGGACAAATCGGACAAACCAAAATGTTTCAAAAAACCAGGCGTCGTTTCGTACAAGAGCGGCCGCCCTAAAACGTTCGCCCGGCCTTTCACGGCCACTAATCGTCTATCCAGCAGGGTTCGTAAAACTCCGCCGCAATCCACTCCGCGAATTTCATCTATTTCCGCCCGCGTCACCGGACCGCGGTAAGCGACAACTGCCAGAGTTTCCAACGCAGCGCGTGATAGTCGTGTTCGCGCGCGCACGGCGGACATTTTCCGCAAAACTCCGGAATAATCACGCCGCGTAAAAAATTGATATCCGCCGGCAACCGGAAGAATCTCAAACGCCCGGCCATCCCGCTGATATTCGTAGTTCAGTTCGCTGACAATCTGATCGAGCCGGTTCTTAACCTTATTCCCCAACGCAGCAACTAATTGGTTGTCCGTCAACGGTTCGGGACTGGCAAAAATTAAGGCCTCAACGGCTCCGCGAAGATAGCTTTCATCATCCGGAATTCCGATTCCTTGCTCGACTTCAAGCGGCAATTCTTCGTTGGAAGTCAGCGGCGATTCATCCTCGGCGGCTTGATCCTGTTCAAACTCGATCATAATAATTACGCCGCCTGCATTTCATGTATCGTGATGCGGTTCACGTGGATTTCGGCAAACTGCTCATTCTGGATCACACGTAATTGCTGACGTTTTGCCAATTCCAATACAGCAAGTATGGTCACAATCCAGATCATTCGTTCCTGCTCAGTTCGCAATTGCTGCAGTAATCCGAATCGCTCGACATGTTTCAATAAATCGAGCACCCACCGAATCCGCATATCCAGCGTGATTCTATCCAAACGAACGTGATGCGCGGCGCGCACTTCACGCTGCTGCAAAACGTCTTCAATCGCTTTGGTCAAATCATACAGCGTCATCGGAATCAGGCACTCTTCGGGAGCGGGATCGGCGTTGGGCGGAAGCGGAGATCGTCCGATTTCCCACCGTTCGAGCATGCTTGATTCATACCGCGAAAGCCGCTCGGCTTCCTCTTTTGTTTTTTGGTATAATAGCAGACGCTGCGCTAATTCACGCCGTGGATCTTCGACTTCTTCGGCGGTTTCAACCGGAGGCCTGGGCAGCAGCATTTTCGCCTTTATCGAAATGAGCGTGGCCGCCATGAGCAGAAACTCGCCCGCATCCTCCAAATTCTCCACACCAATGGAATCAATCACGGCAAGATACGATTCCGTGATCTCCGCCATAGGGAGATCCATGATGTCGTACTCCTGCTTCGATACAAGAAACAGCAGGAGATCGAGCGGCCCTTCAAAACAAGGGAGTTTAACCTTCCAAATGCTCATCCGAATCCCATCGCATCATGAACTTCAGCCATTGTTTTAGCAGCCACTTCGTTTGCGCGTGCATTTCCATCCACGATAATCGCTGCCACTTCATCGGGATGTTGCTCATAGTGTCTGCGTTTCTCGTAAACCGGGCCTAAGTGAGCGATAATATTGTCCGCGCAACGCTGCTTGCATTCCACACAGCCTAACGCACCGCTTTCGCATCCGGAATGAATTTCCGGCACGGCCTCAGACGAGAAACGATTGTGATAGGTAAAAACCAGACAGACATCCGGACGTCCGGGGTCGTTTCGCCGCACCTTTTGCGGATCCGTTACAGCCTGCCGCATCTTTTTTCGGATATTATCGGGCGGATCGGAAATCAGAATTGTGTTGCCCAAGGACTTGGACATGCGATGGCCGTCTAATCCCGGCAATCGCGGGAAACGCGAGAGCAGACCCTCTGGTTCTGGGAATACGGGATGATCCGGAGAAAAAACGAAATTAAAACGTCGGGCAATTTCGCGCGCCATTTCAATGTGCGGAAGTTGGTCTTCTCCGACTGGAACCGCTTCTCCCTTATACATCAAGATATCTGCGGCTTGCAGAACCGGATAGCCTAAATGTCCATATGTAAGGCGTGTTTCCAGATCCAGATCGCGTACTTGTTCTTTGAGCGTCGGATTTCGTTCCAGTCTGGCCGATGAAATCAGCATGGAGAAAATGAGATGAAGCTCCGCATGCTGCTTGATCTTGGATTGAATAAAAATCGGACTCTTTACTGGATCCAATCCTGCCGCCAGCCAATCAATAACCATCTCCCGCGTATTTTCGGGGATGGATCGCGTATGCTCATAATCGGTCGTCAGCGTATGCCAATCAGCCACGAAATGATAACTCTCGAAATCATTTTGCAGCACAATCCAATTCTCCAACGCGCCGACGTAATTGCCGAGATGGAGTTTTCCGGTGGGCCTCATTCCGGAGAGTAGGCGGCGTTTGCGGGTCATGTAGGTCGGTTGTTTCCTGATCAAATCGAAATTCTAAGATACAATATTCTCACCAAAATAGCAACCAAATCCAAGCACCTGGACCCGCTGAGAATTTTCATTTTATCAGCGCGATCTTTAGAATATCTGCGTTCAGAAATCCCGGAACTGTGACATAGTAAACTCCTGAAGATAAAGAGTTACCGAGTCTCGCACCAGAATTCCACTGAATGACGCTTGTACCGGCTGGAACGGAGAGCCGATCAACTAATTGACCAACTTTATTGTATATATTTATATTATAATGCATTACATTTTGACTATGGAGCTTGAAATTAACAACACCATTAAACGGATTCGGGTACGCACACATATAATTATAATCTTTATCATATATTTTTAGAGTATTCTGTACATTATCTGTTCTGTACAAAGCAATATAACCGGGATTGGATGAAACAAGAAAAGAACGGATTAATCCTCCAGTCGCATCCCTTTGTTCGACTACATCTGCCCCGGAACAACTGATGAAAAAGGAGCCATTAGGAAGTGCCGCTACATCGTATGCTCCAGTGGAAGTCTGGATCGGATTCGATGGACCATTGAGTAATTGTAAACTCTCCAGACTATACCGAAATACACTGCCTGAACCCGACCATCCACCGGCAGCAAGAAAGGCATATCCTCCGCCGAAGCTCACCCGACTGGGCGTTCCGCCGATTGCAAGAATAGTATCGCGCTGCAAATCGGAAAGGGCGAAAACGTGAATCTCGCCCGTAATTTCCGAGTAATTCCCTGTACAGACTACATGCAGCCGATTGCGATGATCCACAGCCGCAAACTGCGGATTCAAACCGACCTGAAGCGTATCCACAGGTAAAAGAGTGCCGCGATTGAAGACATGCACTGTACCGGGGTCATAGCCTTGTTGCGAATATCCCGTACAACAAACGAAAAAGTAATCACCGCTTACGACGATGCCCTCGGGAGCGATTCCAACCGGGATACGGCCTGCAATTGCGCCGTCGCTCAGACGGATAAGCAGAACATTGTTGCTTCTAAAATGGGTTACCAAGAGTGTATCGGAATTCAATGACGCAACCGAATAAGGATTCAGGCCGCCGACCATGGGTAAATCACGCACGGTATGGTTGGATTGAGCGTCAATTTCCTGCAGGGTGTTTATCAACGAGTTGGCTACGTAGATGCGTGATCCGGATATGCAGATATCATTGCAGCCATAACCCAGATCTACGGCGTGAGCAGTTACATTTCCCGTAGCCAGATTGATTTCGGCGAGCGATTCGTCGCCCCATTGAACAACATACAACCGCTCGTATGATTGAGCAGAACATACTGCTGACAACATCAACAGCGATAGAATGAAGACAAGAAAATATCTCATTACCAATCAGTTACACTTAATGACGCATACCATTCGCGCAGCGGCATTGGCGCGAAACGAACGATGCGATAGTTCTCATTCAGTAAATTGTCAACACCGAACATAGGCTCGATTTGCACTCGTCCAACCCGAATTGTATAGGACAAATGCACATCGGCCATTCGATAACCGCTCAACCATTTGGAGTTTGTCTCCAGAGCGGGGCGTGCCGAAATCCAGCGCATTCGACCCGACACTTCCCATTGGCTGTATCGAAACATTATTGATGCGCGTTGCGTCCGCGGGGCACGATATGTCAGATATTTTCCACCCGTATTGCGATCTCCCGTGGCATCGCGAGCTTCGGTCCAGCTTGCTCCGACTCCCATCCGCACGAGATCGCTAAAAAGCGACTGCTCGACGCTTATATCCAGCGTCTGCACATACGCTCGTTTAAGATTGAATGGCTTCCAGCGATTGTCGAACGTTCGCCGCCAGAAGATCAAGTTTTCGATCCATTGGTCGGATACTGCAGCTTCACAATACGAGTCTGCGGTTGGCAATTGTGAAATGAGGCGCGCCGTCCAAAGCGAAGATGTCTCGGGAAGCAGATCCGGATTTCCCTGCGCGGACTGATCGTCCATCCAAAACAGCGAATAAAGCGTGGGAGCGCGATAGGATTGCCCCCAGGAAATTTCTCCACGTAATGACGGCACTCTACTGTGGGTGAACGATGCTCCCGCCGACGGCAGCAGACGATCCGCTGTTTCAAATCGTTCCCACCGCAATCCCGGATTCAGAGTAACTCCGAATTCATCGGTTTCAGGGGTCAGTACGTTCCATCCCGCATCGGCCCACACTCCAAGCCGATTGCGGCTTGCCTCACCATCGCGAATCTGTGTATTGGTCAATTTTTCGCGCGAAAACCGTATGCCCGTCGAGGCGGATAGCTGGCTGAAACGGACCACGCCGTTGGACTCCATTTCCCACTGCCGGCAATCCTCATGCGAGTCTTGCGTGAGACTCATCGGATCCGGATTGGAATAATCGCGCACATCATGCTGATAAGAAAATCGGTTCGAAAGCGACATGCTCGTCCTTGCATGCATGGCCCTGACGTTAACCGCTTCCTGACTGTTTTTTTGACGCGCCGCGAGCGTCAATTGCGGGGCAAGATATCCGGGCATTCCGCGTGCGGCGCGATCCAAGAACACACCAGCTTCAAGAGAAGTGTATTCACTCCATCGCGACCGGAATTTTGTGATCAATTGATCGCGCACCATGCCCGCATTTTGTCGGTTATAGGTCTTGCCCAAATTCACCGTGAATTCCCCGGTGCCGTCATCCTCGGAAATGCGGTAACGGTAATCGCCGGATCCTTGTGTTCGCGAAAACGACACCAGACTGAAAACGCGACCGGTGGAACCGGCGCGCAAAAAACCGGCGCGTCCGTACGAAGGATGAACTTCAACTTCCGCCGCCGATTCCTTACGTCCGCTTTCCTGTCGCGTGGTAATAGAGAGAATCCCTCCGATTGCTTCTCCCCCCAAGGCCGCTTGTCCGCCGCGATAGACTTGAATAGATTCAATCCACTCCAACGGCATGCTGGAGAGATCGGCTTCCCCCGTGCCGACATTCTGCAATCGCCGCCCATCTAAAAGTACGAGTACCTGATTGGCCTGCGATCCTCCGATGCGCGCCGTCTGCGGAGATCCGATGGTGCCGTCCGATCGAATATCCAGCCCAATCTTATGAGACAAGAAATCCGGTAAATCACGCGCCCGGCTTGCCTGAATATCCTTTTTGTGAAAGGTATGGCATAACATGCCTTGATCTGCGGTTTCGACAACTACTTCTGGAAGAATCGCCGCAGGGTGTTTCATGTGAAACACAACAAGCCGGAATTCACCTGCATGGAGATAAAAACCCGTATCTTGAACGGAATATTTGTCGGAAACTACTTCAAGCCGGTAATAGCCTTCTGGAAGGCCATCCCAAACGATGCGCCCTCGCGAATCAGTCCGTTCCGACAGGTTCAGCGGCCATAAAAAAACGGTTGTCGTATGAAGATATTCACCTTTTGGGGGGAGAATATGAACCTCAACAGATGCTCCGGCCTGACCGAAGGCACGACCGGATATAAAACATAATAACGTGACGAACAGCAGCCGCGTCACAGCCACAGTCTCCAGATGAAAGCCAGATATTCTTCCTTGGCAATCATGCGATAGCCGGGCAGATACGAGTAGTGGTGCTTTAAAATATTCTCAGTGCCCCATAACAAAGTCACTCCGCGTATCGTGCCGGAAATTCGAAATCCGAAAATATGGTTCGGCCCTAAATTCATCGAACCACGATCCGAATATGCCCATCTTCTTCCGATGTGTTCATAACTGATATGACTGCGAACGGTAAGCGGTGCGTGGAAGTACTCTTTCTCAAAAAACAAGCGCGTATAACCGCGAGTATCTATGTCATTACTCAGATCCCCTGTCTTCGCTTGCGCAAACCACCAGGAATCGAGACGCAAACCGTATTGCAGCGGAATAACGGCGGACGCAGAAACACCGACCTGTGCATTGTTTTCACGCGCCTTGTCATAGACTAATGTTAAACTCGATCCATCTGATGTGAAGCGAGTCGCGTAATCGCCCGCATGCTTCATGGTAAGGATTTGAATATCCATTTGCGCAGATTTCCGACGCCATCGGAATCCTGCTGCCGTCTTCACATAACGATCCACGGGCGGCGCAGACTCGCGACTGCCGTCATACCTGAGACTCAAATCGGCGAACTCGGGCGCAATGAGCAGCGGCCGTTCCGCGAGGGGGTAGCTCCCGCTCCACCATAAAGCGGGAACCATGCATTCCGTATATTCCATTCCGCCTTGAAGCGAAATGTTCCGAACCGGTTTTGTTTCCAGACGCACCATTATATCCGACAACAGACGACGATCCGTTTCGCGATCATGCCGCCAACCGGATTCACGCCGCAGTTCGGCACGGACTTGGCCGTATCCGAAACCAAGTCCGATTGAATCCGACAAGGCCAATCCGCCGCAGAGTTCCACGCGTCGCTCAATTCCCGGATATCGCATGCGAGCCCATGTCCCGGTTTGGTGGAAAGTCAACCGCTGTCGGGGCAAATTGGCGTGCATTTTCAGAATCCAACCACCGCTCATTTCGTGCGCTCGAAAACTGTGCCATGTTTCATCGTCTTCTCGCAGATACAGCCGAAGCGACGGATCAAGCGACGTCTTAAACGAATCCCGCTGAGCCAGAGTAATCGTCCCTTCTTCGCGTGACGGAACGTATTTCAGTGAATCCGCAGCGAAATCGTTCTTCGTAAAATCACTTTTTATTTCCGATCCGCTCCATGCCGCAGTCATGCGCCATCGTGAACCAAGATCAAATCCAACTTTACCGCGAATTCGCGTAAACCGTGACGCGCTGCGATAGCGCAGCCCATCATACCAAGCCAAACGTCCCGATATTTCCATGGTCGTGGTTCGATAAACACGTTGTCCATGCATGAAATCCACGGTTCCGTATCCGTAGTAACCCTCACGAATCTGAAATTCCGTGTAAGGAGTATCCACTTTCAGGCTGCGGCTTATCAGATCAAATGCGCCGGCTCCGCCGCGCTGGAGAAAGTGCAAACGAATCGTGTCCAATTCATTCCCGGGCTGCAGGTTCGACTCGTACAAGCCGTCAAACCGGCGATTCTGGGGAAAGCCGTCCAAATCCGCGCGCAACTCCCACGGATGAAGATTCCACGGACGAAATAGCAGCGGCGCACCTAATGTTCCGTAGTCCGACGGATACATCGCAGGGTAACGCCGCAAGAGATCACTTAAATCTTCATAGGGCAAAGTCCACAGATCCGACTGAGTATACACAGGACCTTGCGCCCCAGCGGCACTCGCAAATAAAATGAGAACGAAAAAGAAAAGGGAGTTCTTCATGTCCACAGAAGAGTTTTATGAAGACGGGGAATAATCGGAACGACGATCAGGCTGAAGACCATCGCGTTGGAGATCAAGTGGATGGCTGCAAACGGCACACCCGCCGCAAGCGTAATAAGTGTTTGGGAAAAAGAGAACCCGGCCATGATCGGAAAAGCCAGGTTCGTCAGGAAATCAAAAAAAACTGTAGTTAGCAAACCATAGGCCACAACCGTCATTCCGTAGCGCAAACCGGTTCGATTCATGCCAACCGACAGGGCGGCGAGCGTGCCGGATGCGCCGGCGAGCGACATTCCAATTATCTGGGCCGCTAATAGCAAGCCAAGCGAGCTGCCCATCGGGTGAAATCCCGCAAATATCACTTCCGTCAACGCACCCGTCAGCAAACCAGCGCGGAATCCAAACAAAAAGCCCGACAGGAAACAGACCGCGGTAACCAGCTCCACATTCGGAATGCCGCTGAGTAAAAAACCCAGAACAACTCCCACCGCCACAAAAGTGGCGATGCGTGTGAGCAATAACGGCGATCGTCCCAGCCGGGACTCCATCTGCATGCGTATCTCTCCGAAAATTCGGAGAGCCTCCACCTGAACCTTACTTCCGAAGGATATGAATAACGACTGGCAGGTCTCCTGGCTTCGCAAACGGGATTAACCGCTGCGTTCACAGTTGCGGGTCAGCGACGGAATTTCACCGTCTTCCCTATTCTTCCGCCCAAGGCGGA
>RPQS01000061.1 GCA_003818605.1 Candidatus Zhuqueibacterota bacterium
ATTGCGGAACCGTCTGTAATATCACGACGACTTATGCGCAATACTCCCTTGCCCTAACGTCCTACCAAGGTCAGGAGATTTTCATTGCTTTTGTATCGCGCGATGAGGGCACGGGCGGAAGCACGCTTTACATTGATGATGTAACCGGACCGGAATTGCATGCTCCGCCGAATGTCGCGACTACTCCCAGTCCCGCAAACGGCGCTGTCGGTCAGACTGTAGATGTCAATCTGGGCTGGGTTAACGGCATCGGTACGGCAACGGTAGACCTCTATCTGGCGCAGACCTACGATTCGGTCGCCAACAACGTCGCGGACGCGAAAAAGATTAACAACACGCTTGCTACCTCGTACGATCCGACGTCCGATCTGATTCCCAACACGGTTTATTACTGGAAGGTCGTAACCCGCAACGCCTATGGCGAAACGGATGGCTCAATTTGGAATTTTATGATCACGGGAACGGCTTTAGCCGGCTCGTACGATATCGGCGGCGGCAACAATGACTTCCCCAACTTTACGCTCGCTGTCATGTCGTTATACAACAACGGCATCAGTGACGCTGTCACGTTCAACGTGTACGGCGGCGATTATAACGAACAGGTCAGACTAATGGGGCCCATTCCGGGCGCGAGTATTGACGATAGCGTCAAATTTTTCGATGCGTCGGGTACCGCGCGACTGCGGGTTAGCTCGTTAATACCCAGCCCCAATGGTGTCATCCATGACAGCTTGGCCAGCTACGTGATTTTCGACGGCATTGACGTCTATTTGGATCATGTCAATGACAGCACGTATAAGTGTCTGGCCATTAAAGGGGCGAAAAACTGCATTTTCCGGAATGCGACGTGGCGTGGCGCGGGCTATACGGCGTCCACCGTCAAATATGCCATAAATATGGGTACTCCTGCTTGCAGCAGTAACGTGTTCGAGAACCTGCATTTTGTTCGCCACAACACGGCGATTCAGGCTACGGGTTCGTCAGCCCAAAAGCATGCCAACAATATCATCCGGAATTGCACGACGGACAGCCTCTGGAACTTCGCCTATTTCACGTACCATAACGGACTCCGGATCTACGACAACGATATCACATTAAACGGTCCGGGCGCTTCCGGTGTCAAGGGCATTGAGGTCAACTCTCAAGTAGCCGGTGACACCATCTTCATTTACAGAAACACGTTCCACAACCTTGTTTCAGCCGGCGCTCCCGCATTTATCCAAGCATACGCTCAGATAGCTGGCTTTGTGCTGAATGTCTACAATAACTGGTTCTATGATGTTCAGACGACAGGGACAGCAACTCCCTATGTTGCGCTCTATGCAAACAGCGCGGGTACGACCAACTTCGACTTCAACAGCGTGTACATTAACGATGTCGCTTCAACCGGCACTGTTCGCGCGATCTATATGTCAACCAGCACGCCGGTTCTGAACATTCGCAATAACATCTTTTTCGCCGCCGATACAACGGCAGCCACATACATCTTCCATGGCTCCTCCGCGACCTATGTTCCGGCCATTCTCGACTACAACGCCTATTACAACTCGACCGGCAACGCCAACTATCAAGTGTATAGAACCAGCTCAACCGGTTACGCTACACTCGCCGCAACGCAGGCTGCCACGCCTTACGAAGACCATGGCGTCGAGGGAGATCCGGGATATGCGAGCGCGAGCGATCTGCACATTCAGGACACGTACAATCTTGTGAGCAACATCGGCTTACCGATTGTCGGAATTGACGAGGATATTGACCGTGAACCGCGCTCGGCGGTAAATCCGGATATTGGCTCCGACGAATATGCTTTTGCGTCTCCGCCGGCGGATTACGCCGTGACCGGCCTTTTCGATATCTCTTACCTCAACCCGGAATTCACTCTGTTCCACCCGCGGGCTCGCGTAGCGAATCGCGGCAGCGCCGCCCAGACCGATGCTCCCGTCGTGCTGTTTTACAACGATATTCCGCAGGATACCATTCTGGTGTCTCTCGCCGTGGATGCAGCGGATACCTTTACGTTTGACTGGACAACTCCTGCCGCCCCGCAAACCGGAACACTGGAAATACAGTCGTTTCTCACGGGAGACGCTGATTTGGCGAATGACAGCATGACATTTGCCGTGCGCATTATCGGCCTTCCGATGCACGGAACCTACAACATTGGCGGAGTGGCTCCCGATTATACGAATTTCTCCTCCGCGGTGGAGGACATCACTCTTCGCGGCATGGACGATGCCGTTGTGTTCGACGTCTATACCGGCACCTATGACGACTCCCTGGTGATCGGCGCGATTACAGGGGCATCGTCAACCAGCACGATAAAATTCCAGGAGCATGCCGGCGAAGCTGTTACGATCACGCGAAGCATAGGAAACGGCGTCGTTAGATTAGTCGGAGCCGATTACGTGACCATAGACGGCATTGATATTACCGCCACCGGCGCGTGTCTGCGCGGCGCTCAGCTGTACAATGGCGCCGATTACAACACGATCAAGAACTGCTCGGTCACAGGTTCGAATGTTTCCGCCACCACGACTTACGGCGTGCATATTCAGGCGGGCGGCAATGACTACAATACACTCGACAATCTGACCATCAGCGGTGCAAGCTGGGGAATTGATCTCTACGGCGCTTCAGCAACTGTGGATATCGGGAACGAGGTCAAGAACTGCGCGATCCTGGAAGGCAAATACGGCGTCCGAACCTACTATCAGCGCGGCAGCCGCGTCCACGATTGCGATATTCAGCCCGGATGGTCAACGGCCGCCACGGAAGTTTACGGTCTCTACGTTTCCACGCAAACGGCCGGAGACACGGTTTTTCATTACAACAACAAGATTCACAATCTGCGCACGAGTTCAACCTACGCCGCCAACGGCATCTATACCGTAGGCGCGACAACCCGCATTTACAATAACTTCATCTGGGATTTCCAGAACACCGGAACCGGTCCGGTCTACGGCATTCACGTCTATGGCGGATCGCCGCAGATTTATTTCAACAGCGTTTACATCGGTGATGTTGCAACAACCGGCGGAACCAAGGGAATCAACGGTTTCTATCAGGAATCGAGCGGAAGTAATGCCGATCTCCGCAACAACATCTTCCAGATTGACGAGCCGAACGCGGCTTGCTGGGCGATTAACCGCTATCAGGGAACCGGGCTGACGAGCAACTATAACTGCGTGTACAGCTCCGGACCGGGCGCGGCCTACAATATGGGACGCGATGCTTCCACAAACTACGCGACTCTGAGCGCATGGTCTACTGCAACCGGCCGCGACGCGAATTCGGTGGAAGGCAATCCCGGTTATGCGTCTGCGTCCAACCTTCACATTCAGGCCACCTTCAGCTTGGTGGACGGCATCGCGACGCCGATCGTTGATATTGACGCCGACATTGACGGCAACCCCCGCTCCGGCACGCCCGATATCGGCGCCGATGAGTATACGTCGGTCGCTTTCAATCACGATTACGGTATTGTGGGATTCATCGGATTGCTGCCCACCTATACCTCGAATCTGCCCTATACTATCCAAGTGGAAGTGAAGAACAACGGCGGCTCCGCCGAAACCGACGTCCCGGTTGTTCTCTTCTACGAAGGAACCGCTCAGGACACAGTACTGTTGTCTCTCGGCTCTTTGATATCGGATACGGTAGACTTTGACTGGACCCCGCCGGATGTAGGTATCGAATACGGCGTATTGGAAGCACAAACCTATCTGGCGACCGATGAATATCTGGACAATGATAGCCTCACGGCGCAAGTCACGGTTATCGGCGGCCCGATGCACGGCACGTACGATCTGGGCGGCGGCAACAACGACTTTGCCACCTTTGCCGAAGCGCTCCAGTCCCTCTACCTGCGCGGAATTGACGCCGAAGTTATCATTGACGTGTACGACGGAACGTACGCGGAAAATGTCACCGTGACCGAGATTACCGGAACGAACTATACCGATCGCGTCATCTTCCGCGCGCATCCCGGCGCTTTGGATGACATCGTGACCATCACATCGAATATATCCACACCGTGTGTAGTCGTCAATGGAGCGGATTTCGTCACGTTTGACGGTCTGAATATGGTCGGCACTGGAACGTGCGATTCCGTAATGGTGATTAAAAACGACGCCGACTATGTGACGGTTCAGAACCTGTCCGTCACCGGTCGCGACAGCACGGTATTAAGCTGCAAGGGAATCCGCATTTGGATTAACGGAAACGACAACTGTTTGATTGACAACGTAACCGTCCGCGGTGTCCAGTACGGAATTATCGTGCAGTCCGGATCGTCGGGTACCAGCAGCAACCTGGAAATCCGTAATTGCCGTGTTGACGGTGTCCCCTATTGCATCTACGTAGATGAATCGCCCAATGCTCGCGTTCACGACAACGATATTCAACCCGCTGCGACCAGCTCAACCAGTGCGTACGGTGTGTATGTCGCGATCCAGAGCGGAGATGATTCGATCTATGTCTACAACAACCGTATTCACAATTTCCGGCACACGTCCAACACCGGCTTCGCGACCGTAGCGGGAGTCTATTCCGCATCGAATATGACATCCTTCGTCTTCAATAACTTCATCTGGGATTGGCAGACTCACGGGCCGGACATGATGGGAATCTACACCAGTAATGGAACGACCTACACGTCGTTCAATACAATCCGTATGAACGAGACGGAGAGCGATGTGGGCATTAAGGCAGGCATCTATTCCGGAACCGGCACGAATAACGCGGCGAACAACATCGTTGTAATCGAGGAAGCGACGGACACATGCTATGCTATCTGGCGCGTAGGCGGCACGTTGGAATCCAGCGACTATAACTGCTTCTACGGAACGGGTACCGGATACAAAACCGGCTGCGACGGCGGAGCGGAATATCTGACTCTGTTCGATTGGCAAGCCACAGGCTATGATGAACACAGCGTTTCCGGCGATCCGGGATTTGTCGGTGCCGGTGATCTGCACATTGATCCTACGTACCTTCTCTGCAACAACGTCGGTCTGTACATTCCGGAAATGATTTGGGATATTGACGGCGATGTTCGCAACGATCCGCCGGATATCGGCGCGGATGAATATCACGGATTGGTACCTCCGGAAACAGTGGACAGCCTAACCGTCTTCCCGATTCTCGGAACCGATGATGTCGAGCTGCGTTGGACTCCTTCGCTGAATGCCAACAGCTACAAAATCTACGCGAGCAACACAGTGGACTTCGAACCCGGCCCGACGTACTATGTGGACGAGACGACAGCAACATCGTATACGCACGTCGGTGTGGTGCCGGCGAACTCGAAGATGTTCTACATTGTGATCGCCTCCACGGATGAACCTGCACTGCGGCGCTGATCGCTGGTGTAGCGTAATCTGACGCATTTTTCTGTCGAATCAAGAGGGGATGCCGCACCCGTGGCATCCCCTCTTACCCTTTTCCCCCGCCTGCTGATATATACCGCTTCCGGATTCCTGTGGGTCAACTTGACTTTTTCGTATTTGGGTTGTATCCTTATGGTTACGGTTTGAGCAGCTGTCAGGCTAATTTCTGAACGGGAGGTCGTCAATGAGGCGTTTGGCATTTCAATTCGTTTTACTGGCCGCAATCTGCATGCTGTGCACGGGATCATGGGCTCAGGTGCTCGTTCATGAAATTCCCGCGCCATCCAACACCGCGACAGGTCTATGTTGGGATGGCTCGGCCCTTTGGGTCAGCGATCAAGCCACAGGTATTTACAAAGTCAATCCTGCCACCGGAGCGGTGATCCGCAACCTCACCTGTCCCGTGACAGGCTCGCGCGGTTTAGCCTTTGCCGACGGATATCTGTGGACGATCTCCCGCGTCTCGGGTGATCTCCACGTTTATAAAATTGACACGACATCGGGTGCCGTCGCTGCTCAGATCAATGATCCATCGGCGGGTTATGCCGGCGGCTTGGGATGGGATGGCACTGCTTTGTGGATGTCGGTTTATTATCCCGCCTCGCGCATTCTGCGTGTGAACCCGGCCGATGGAGCTGTTTTAGCCACCCATAATATTGCCGCCGTTCGTCCCTATGGCGTGGCTTATGACGGTTCAAGCCTATGGATCAGCTCGGAAGATACCGGAGTGGAGACGATCTATCGAGTAGACCATTCGAACGGCCAAACCCTATGGTCGTTTCCTCTGCCGGCGCATACTCCTCAGCCCGGCCGCCGTCCGCGCGGTGTCGCTTGGGATGGTCAATTTCTGTGGGTGTTGGCCTATGATGTGACCAGCTTTAATGTCAAGATCTTCAAATACGACGTCAGCAATGCTGTCAATCCGGATATCCACATCCATGAGACATCGCATCACTACGGTGGACTCGTGGTCGGACACCCGATCAGTTGGGCCGTGAGTGTCGCAAATGTCGGCAATGTGAATCTGACGATTGATCTTGCGACGCTTGCTTCCGGTTCCGCCTTCGATCTGTTGGATCCGTCGGTATTTCCGCTCTCGATTAGTCCGGCGGCTTCGCGGGTGTTCACGATTCAGTTCGATCCGCCCGCCGCAGGCAATTTCACCGACACTCTGCGCATTCATTCCAACGATCCGGATGAAAATCCGGTCCGGATTACTCTTCAAGGTATCGGTTGGCCGGATGAAGGAGATGTGGATCCGCATCCGGTCGCGGTGGATTTCGGTTATGTGCGGCTCGCCGGACCCCTGCTCTCGTCCAGTCGTTCGCTCGAATTGGATAATGCCGGATATGGTACCTTACATATAACAAACATTGAACTTCTCGGGGATACCGTTTTCACTTTAGATCCGGTTCCTCTTCCTGCGGCGATTGACTCGTTCGGTTACATCAATCTCCGGCTCTGGTTCACTCCGCGGCGGCCAGTAGGTTACAGCGCAATAGTTCGAATTCATTCGGACGATCCGGATGAACCTGTCGCGGAGGTCCCCGTGTCGGGATTTGGCGATGCGATACCGGCGGTTGCCGGGCAAGTCTTGTGGTTTTATGAATCGCTCGGAACCAGTCTGAGTCGGGACATCAATGCCGTGCATTGGATTGGAGACGTGAACGGCGATGGTGTTGCCGACGCTCTGGCCACAGGCGGCGATTATTTGGTCTACTGCCTGAACGGCGGCTCAACCACGCTGGCCGATACGTTTTGGACATTTTACTTGCGGCAGAATCCGAATTACTCCGGAACCGTAATGTACGATCGGGGTCTCTCCGCGATCTCGGATATATCCGGCGACGGAGTCGAGGATGTAATTGTCGGCACAACCGGTGTCAGTCGCTCCGTATATGCCTTGTCCGGGGCAACTGGAGCGCTTTTATGGACATTTGATACGCACTTCTGGGGCGGCGGCGGCCCCGTCTATGAAGTGGCTCCCGTCGCGGATTTGAATTTCGATTTGATTCCGGACATCATGGTTGCCGCGGGTGATGATAACTCCAGCTCCGGACCCCGCCGCGTCTTCACATTGAGCGGAGCAAACGGACAGGTCATTTGGCCGGGAACGCCGATCACTACTTTTTATACGGTGCGCAGCATTCACGATGTAACCGGTGATAACATTCCCGAAGTCGTCGGCGGCGCAACCAACGGCATCGTCGCGGCTTATAACGGCGCGACCGGTGTGCCCGTGTGGTCCAACACGGTGGCATCCGGTTCACCGATATTTGCCTTGCTGCCGATGGGAAACGCGAATCCGGAAGCAACGGTAAGTGAAGATGTCGTGGTGGCGGGTGCCTATACCGGCGTCTATTGTCTCGATGGAGCCAGCGGCCAGCAGATATGGTCGGTGCCCGATAACAATTATGTGTATCGTTTGGCCGTCGGCTCCGACATCACCAGCGACGGCGTGCGTGAATCATACTATGGAACCGTCAACGGCTGGGTAAGGTGTTTGGACGGCAGCAACGGACGAGTCATTTGGGCGGTAATTGCCGATCCGTTCGATGTTGAAAACGTGCTGTGCATGACGCCGATCCCCGATGTCACGGGAGATGGCGTCAACGAAATCGCCTGCGGCACAATGGGCGGCAACACTGTCCTTCTCGATGGATGGGATGGCCAGCGAGTCTGGTCTACATCGGGCAGCGGACCGAGCAGTGAAGTAGATGCGATTTCTCCAATGCCCGATATTGACCGCAGCGGTTTCTGGGATGTTCTGGTGGGACATCGCGACGGAGTTATCGAAATCATCGCGGGCAACAACGGAATTCCGTGGGTAGATCCCGTTGAACCATCGTTGTCACCAGCAACTGAATTTGAACTCGCGGCAGCCTATCCGAATCCGTTCAATGCATCCACGATGATTTCTTACATGCTGGCTCGACAAAGTCATCTCCGGCTCGACGTTTTCGACGTGCTTGGTCGGCATATTGCTTCGCTGGCCGATAGAGTTCAAAGTGCGGGTTCTTATACCACCGTCTGGAATGGAACCGCCGATAACGGCTTGGCGGTGGGTTCCGGCGTTTATTTCTTGCGCATGCAGTGTGAAACGTTCCATCAAACTCAAAAAGTTGTGCTCATGAAATAGAATTCATCTGTTCGGCACAGTCTATTCTTTCGCTTTTTGACTTACACCCGGCTATTCATTATATAAACGCCGGGTGTAAGTGCTCCAAGACCGAAACATCCTGATGTCATTCAACACACAAGGAGCGCTTATAAAACTGGCGATTGCTTTTCTTTGGGTGGCCGCGGCTAACGACCGGAACGGAGAATCAGGAATATGCCATTTGTTTTGCCGATTCGTTGAATGGGTGGACCACCAGTGTGGCCGGATGGATTCGTCGAACAACCAATGGTGGAGCGACATGGACTCTGCAAACCTCCGGTACGGATGAATGGCTGCGGGACATTCTTTTTCTCAATCCCGATCTCGGATGGGCGGTAGGTCCATCCGTTGTCACCCTGCACTATACAGAACGATGCCGACAATCGCCCACACGCTTAAAATTCGGCTTGCCCATCGTAGTCATGTTCTGATCAAAGTATGCGATGTACACGGGTGTGAAGTTCAAGCATTCGTGAACGAACGAATGTTGCCTGGTGTCTATCGGGAGGGCTGAAAATGTAAAAAAACCCGGTGGGATTGTACTCGGCCGTAATGGCCGCCAATTGCTTCCAGGCGTTCGTAAAGTCACCCTGCTGAAATGAGGCGTTTAGTGACCGAGTTCGATATAACCTTGACTTAATTACTGATAATTAAGAAAAAGGCGGTCCGCAAGGATAGCCTTTTTCTTTTTGAATCTCTTGTGTATAACCGTTTAAACGATTATATTACTGGTCGAAACCTGAGGTTAGAATTATGTACGATCCGGCGGCTGTGTTTCGCGCATTGGCAGACCCCACTCGTCTTCAAATGGTTGCTCTCATCACGCGCTATCGGGAAGTCTGCGTGTGCGAATTGGAGGGCGTTCTGAAAATTACACAATCGAAAGCCTCGCGGCATCTCCGGTATCTGCTCCATTCGGGAATACTGGCTGACCGCAGGGAAGGAGTTTCGGTGTATTACCGTTTTTCCGAATCCCTTCCGCGCGAATACGGAATCATTGTCAAACAGGCTGTTCGTTTGATTGGCGACGATGAACTTGCCGTATTGAATCGAGAATTCGATCAATTCAGAGCCTGCCGCTGTTCGTCGGCTTCGCGAGTAAAGCACGAAACGGCTGGTCTCGCATGAAACGAGTGGATCATTAATGACAACGGAAACATCAGTCAGCCGCCGGTTGTCCTTTCTGGACCGTTACCTGACACTGTGGATTTTTCTGGCTATGGCTGTTGGAGTCGGATTAGGATTTGTGTTTCCGGATGTTGTTCCGTTTCTCGACCGGTTCAGCGTTGGTACAACGTCCATTCCCATTGCCGTTGGTTTGATCCTGATGATGTACCCTCCACTTGCGAAAGTGCGCTACGAGGATCTGGGTGAAGTCTTTCGCAATTGGCGTGTGCTAAGTCTATCGCTGGTTCAGAATTGGATCATCGGCCCGATCCTGATGTTTGCGCTGGCGATTATCTTTCTACCCGACAAGCCGGATTACATGGTGGGTCTGATTCTGATCGGTCTTGCCCGTTGTATTGCTATGGTGATTGTGTGGAATGATCTGGCTAAAGGAGACACGGAGTACGCGGCGGGACTCGTCGCCTTTAATTCGATCTTCCAAGTGCTGCTCTACTCGGTCTACGCGTATGTTTTTATTACGGTGCTGCCGCCGTTATTTGGTCTTTCGGGAACGGAAGTGCATATAACCATGGGGCAAATAGCAAAAAGCGTTTTTATCTATCTCGGTATTCCTTTCGTCGCCGGTTTTATAACGCGCTTTGTGCTTATCCGCCTCAAAGACAAAGAGTGGTATCATAAAAAGTTCATTCCTAAAATCAGCCCGGTTACGTTAATCGCTCTGCTGTTTACGATTGTGATCATGTTTTCTTTGAAGGGCGACAAGATTTTAACTCTGCCGTTGGATGTCATTCGCATTGCGATTCCGCTTCTGATTTATTTTGTGATTATGTTTTTCGTGTCTTTCTGGATGGGGAAGAAAGTCGGCGCGGATTACTCGAAGACTGCGACACTTTCCTTTACAGCAGCCTCCAACAACTTCGAGCTGGCTATTGCGGTGGCGATCGCCGTGTTCGGAGTGCATTCGGGAGCGGCCTTTGCCGCAGTGATCGGACCGCTCGTGGAAGTGCCGGTACTGATTGGCTTAGTCAACGTAGCTTTATGGATGCAAGGCAAATATTTCAAATCATCAACACTATAGATGGACACTATGAACCGATTGGATAAGCTTCCGAGAGGCGGATATGACGTCATGGAAAAGTGAATGGAAGGCTCTTGCGCTCATTGTCACGGCGTTTCTTGCCGCGTTCTACTTGCCTGTAGGTTCGCTGCGTTTCAACTCTGCGGTATTCGAAGCTCTCGAACTGGTCAAGTGGTATGCCCGCGAGCATGTGATTCTCTGCCTGATCCCGGCTTTCTTCATTGCGGGTGCCATCACCGTTTTCGTCAGCAAAGAATCGGTCATGCGCTATCTCGGCCCGCGCTCCAATAAAATTCTGGCTTATGGTGTTGCTTCGATTTCCGGGACGATTCTTGCCGTTTGTTCCTGCACTGTTCTTCCGATATTTGCCGGTATCACGCGAATGGGAGCGGGACTTGGCCCCGCCACGGCCTTTCTCTATTCCGGTCCCGCCATCAATGTGTTGGCAATTATTCTAACGGCGCGCGTACTCGGTCTTGAATTGGGCGTTGCCCGTGCGGTAGGTGCGGTAATATTCAGCGTCATTATCGGTTTGCTCATGCACTTCATTTTCCGTAAGGAAAACAGGGTAGATGATGCCGGCAATCCGGATGAGTCTCTTCCCGAAGCGGCGCGGCCGCTCTGGAATACGAGCCTTTACTTTTTCAGCATGATCGCCATTCTGGTATTTGCGAACTGGAGCCAATCCGAATCGAGCGGCTTCTTTGGTCTGGTTGCTATGATGAAATGGTGGTTGACCGGACTGGCGGCCTTGGGTTTGGGATGGATGCTGGTTTCCTGGTACGAATTTGCCAAATGGCATGCGATGTTTGTGGCTGTTCCCGTGTTGCTGCTCGTTCTGTTGTTTCCCGATCAGCATTTGCTCGTTTTCGGTATCGGCGCGCTTCTGTTCGCTGCGTTGGCAAGCCGAAACAAGGGAGCGGTTGGTGAGTGGTTCGATTCCACGTGGGTGTTCACTAAACAAATTCTACCGCTCTTGCTGGGCGGAGTCCTTGTCTCCGGTTTTTTACTCGGTCGTCCCGGACACGAGGGCGTTATTCCATCGTGGTGGATCAGTGAATCCGTCGGCGGAAATTCTCTGTGGGCAAACTTTTTCGCTTCCATTACCGGCGCATTCATGTATTTTGCCACGCTGACAGAAGTTCCGATCCTTCAGGGTTTAATCGGTGCGGGAATGGGCAAGGGCCCTGCGCTGGCTCTTCTATTGGCCGGTCCCGCTCTTTCGCTTCCCAGCATACTTGTTCTGGGCAGCATTATAGGCTGGAAAAAAACGGGCGTTTTCGTGCTACTGGTCGTGGTAATGGCTACGACTTCCGGCTTGATCTACGGCTCACTTTTTGGATAGGAGACGAACCATGATGAAGATTCAGATTCTCGGCCCCGGTTGCGCACGTTGCAAAAAACTTGCGGAAAATGCGGAAATGGCCGCCAACGATCTTGGTCTGGATTATACGCTGGAAAAAATCACGGACATAGATGCCATCATGAGGTTTAAGGTCTGGCAGACTCCCGGCCTTGTCGTGGATGGCGTCGTGAAAAGCACCGGCCGTCTGCTCTCCATGGAAGAGATCAAAAAGTTGCTGGCGTGAGCACGGTTGAACTCCATACAATTTGGTGAAGCATAGGAGGTTTCCCATCGTGCGTTTTCTGACCATAAGCAATCGGGCCGCGATTGGGATTACGATTGGGATTGTTGCCACGATTTTTTTCGGATGTTCCAATATCGGCAACAGCAGTCGAAGTGCGAGACCGGCTGGCTTGACCTCGGCAGATTCGTCGCTTGATCGTCTCGGCCGTGCCATGGGGGTGTGTCCGCCATTCAAACTTCGCGATGAAAACGGCGCCATTATAGATCCAAAGCACGGCGAGAACGCGAGTGTGCCCTACTCGCCGAAGCAAACCTGCGGGGCGAGCGGATGCCACAACTACGACCGGATCTCGCAGGGGTTTCACTTCCAACAAGGCAAGGATGAGAAACCATCCGCGGAGTATGCCGCTCGGTACAACTGGGTATCGCACCCCGGCAATTACGGAGGGAATTGGTGTTCTCCGGCTCCTCTATACAGGCAACTCGCTCCCAAAAAGAACCGTTCGGCTCGGGAAATTGACATGACATCGTATGAATTTATTACCGCGACGTGCGGGAACTGTCATGCCGGAGGCGGACCGTTAGAGTACGATCGAGATGGACATCGCTATGACGAGTGGATGCGGCTGAAAGGCTACACTCCGGGAGGTGAAAACGAACTCGACGGCGATTATTATAAAGCGCGCTGGTCTCAGACTGGTGTGATCGAAACCGACTGCAATTTATGTCACGTTCCTGAGTACAATTATAAAGGACGCAATGCACAGTTAGCCAAGCTGAATTTCAAATGGGCGGCCACAGTGGGGGCAGACTTTGCTACAGTGAGCGGCAGCATCGCCCAGGATGAAACACCGACAGTCGCATATGATCTGAAGCGTTTCGATGATGATGGCAATATCATCATGCACATCGTTCCTGAACCGCGCAACGAAACGTGCCTGCGCTGCCATTTCAAGCCCGGCTGGAAGAAGCGCGGTGCCTCCTTCTCGGAACGCACCGATGTGCATGTAGCGGCGGGATTGCGCTGCGTGGACTGCCACGCCGCAGGCAGCAAGGCCACCGATCCGCGCATTCAAGGTTGGGAAGTTCATCAGTTTGGCAAGGGTGACGATCCCTCGGGCTTTGTACGTAATGACTTGGACAACACCGTTCGTTCCTGCGAAGACTGCCACCTGAAGGGCTGGCGCAACTCTCCTGTTGCTAAACATGACTGGCTGCCACCTCTGCACATGGAAAAGTTGTCATGCCAAGCTTGTCACATCCCCAGCCGTGCGGTGAAGAGCGCTTTAGTTCAAGCTAGCGATATTTACAACCCGGCTCCAAGGATTTCCCCGCCGGGCAAGCATATCTGGGCTTTTTATGATCAGGACATGAAATTCTGGAATCACTATGGCGAACTCGAACTTTTCACCGGATCAGATCAACCGACTGACGTATCGAATCCGACGCTGATCCGATACAAAGGGAAAATCTATCCTGCCAATCGAGTCCACAGCGCATGGGTCGGCTTTGAAGAAAAAGGCAAACCGGGACTCAATCAATTGTTCATGAAGGACTTCTTCATGATGTGGTCTGAGCATCGGAAAGATCCACAAAACAACTATCCCCAATTGCGCACGATCAACGATGACAACGGCGATGGATTGATTGAAGTGAATCGTCCGGAAGAGATTGATGCACTGCTTTCTTCCACGCGTGCCTATCTGGATCGTACGAAGTTTCCGATGGACGAGCGACGGCTTGTATGGGTCAGTGACGACCGCGTATACTATTCCTCGCATGAAAATCGCGCGGTCCCTCGCGAATCCTATGAAGCCACGGCATATGCGTCAGTGTACAAGTTCTCGCACGATGTCGCTCCGGCGCGAGCCGCGTTGGGAGCACATAGCTGCACCGATTGCCACAGCAGCGGCGCTGCCTTCTTCCAAAGCCGGGCACTGGCCGTGCCTTTCAGCGGCAACGACGCGCAACCGAAGTGGATTGCGAACCACGACATAATGGGCATTACTTCAGGGGCCTTAAAGTTAGGAGCATTCCGCGAGAGCGTGGTGAAACCCGCCGCTCTCTGGATTGTTGGCACACTGGCGCTTCTTCTTCTGCTGCACTATGTAGTCTATGGTCCCCGCACAATAAAGCGATACTTGCACAACGATCCCTTGGTACAGCGGTTTTCGCTTTTTGAGCGGCTGGCCCATTTCTTTGTATTAGCGGGATTCTTAATACTAATTGTCACCGCCTTCCTCTTCTTTGAAAACCATCGGTCGCTGAACGGCGAGGCGGTACGCAACCTCCATACATGGGTTGGCCTCGCTTTCGGCGCAGGATTGCTCGGGCTGATTATCTTGTGGTTTCAAAATATGCTTTTCACTAAGGGCGATGCGAAATGGTTGCGGGCGCTGGGCGGATATTTCGGCTGGCACAGAACCTTGCCTGCCGGTAAGTTTAATGCCGGGCAGAAACTATTTTTCTGGATGTTCTCTGTGTTCGGTCTGGCTCTGATTGTTACGGGCGCCGCCATGGCAGTGCTGCGCATCAGTCCACAGACCAATCTTGCTTTACTCTATACCGTTCATGACATAGCTGGCGTATTCTTCATGGTGTTGATTATTACACACTTCTATTTGGGCGTCATCTTAAATCCGCATTCGCTGCGGAGCATATTCGGGGGTAAGGTCAGTCGACAATGGGTTGATGAGCATCATCCGGATGCGTTGCGCCAGCAAGAGTGAGTTTAATCATGGTACTGAGTCTCTCGATTAGTTGCATGGGGATCCGTCCGATTTCCATCATCCGAGAGCCTGTCTGGGGCGAAGTGAGCGAATGGGTGCTTCGGCAAAGACATCCTTTCTTTGGTGTTTCTGAAAGGGCGACGATTCTAACCGGCGGCGGTCAGGGTCATTAGGTGACAACTATACGAAGTTTGGTATGGGTTTACGCGGGCTTCCTGTTCGCAGCCATGCTTGGTGCTTGCACCGATACGGTGGCTGGTGTTCTGGGTGACATGGGGCGATCGGCTGTGCTGCCACGCGACGTTCCGTTCGGATCATTCCGTGTGGATTTCTCGGCCAATATGCGCTTGCGCTTCGAAAGTGACGATCAGTTCGATGTGCGTGGATATCGGCCGGGGTTCTCCGATGGATTTCTGCTTTCGCGGGTGATGTTGAATTGTTCCTTGCGACGCGGCGCAGACCGAACCCTGTACTTGCAGCTCCGTGACGCCCGCGTGTTTGATTCCAAGCTGCAGCGGGGCAATTTCCAGAGGAGCAATCCTATCGAAGATCCTTTGGACATCAGGCAGGCTTATGGTGAATGGCAGGGCATCGGTGGGAGCGGCATTGGATTTCGCGTCGGGAGGCAGCAGATTTCCTACGGAGATCAACGGGTTTTCGGGCCGGGATTATGGGGCAACACGGGGCGCTATATCTGGGATGCAGCCATGCTCAAGTACGTCTCGCCGCAGTTATGGGTGGACGGATGGATCGGTCATGTTGTGGAGAACCGCCCCACACTCTGGCCGAACCAATCGCAAACCGCACCAACGGTGACGGTGATCTACGCCTCACTGCCGAGAAAAGAAAGTCGCTGGGATTTCTTTCTGGCCTCCAAGTTCAACCGGGCCAAGAATACGGTTGGCGAGTCCGGCACAGGCTCACTGTCGGCCTACTATGTGGGGACGCAGTTTAAAGCATCACCTTGCCGGCTGTTTGAACTAACCGGCACGTTGGTTCATGAATGGGGCGACCATGGGACTGACAAACTTCGGGCTTGGGGAGCGAATGCCGGATCATGGCTGACCATAACTAAACCGTGCATCGTTAAAATTGGTGTTCAGTACACACACGGCTCGGGGGACGCGGACCCCAGTGATGGCCTTCACGGCACGTTTGACGGTGTGTTCGGCGGAGCTGACATCAATTTCTACGGCGATCTGAATCTGTTCTACTGGGCGAACTTGCAAGATTATGAAGTAGATCTGCAAGTCGCACCCTTGCCCAAACTAAAAGGGTATTTGGAGTTTCACGGCTATGAACTGGATCATGCCGGAGATGCGTGGTATACAACGTCTTTGAAATCCCTCTACTTAGACCGTTCTGGTTCGACGGGTCGTGATCTCGGATGTGAAATTAATATCCGGATCTCTTTCAAAGCGACATCACAGATGGAATGGACCGGCGGCTACGGGATTTTTATGCCTGGTTCCTATGCACGGCATCAGGGCGCAACTAGCGATTGTCACTGGCTGTTTCTGCAAACCAATTTGAATTTGTAAAGACAGACAGGGAGACGCGGAATTCCGGAGAGACAAACTGTGGCCTCTCGCGGTTGATTAGTTCGCGGCAACTCCAGTAAGGAGAAGGGAAATGTCCGAGAAAACCCCCATGGAGCTTCTCAAAGAAGTTGCTCCGGATTTCGCAAAAAATCAAATGGATGAGAAAGCGCTGCTTTTCGAGAACGAGAAGTACCAAAACGTGCCCAACAAGTACAAATTTCTGGTCGGTATTGGCGTAGCCGCAGCCCTCGGTTCCGATACCTGCACTCGCATGTGGGTGAAGATGGCGAAGGAAAAAGGAGTGAGCCTGCCCGAAATCGCGGAGGCC
The DNA here is from genome assembly GCA_003818605.1 of Candidatus Zhuqueibacterota bacterium. Taxonomy (GTDB): domain Bacteria; phylum Electryoneota; class RPQS01; order RPQS01; family RPQS01; genus RPQS01. The sequence goes on from RPQS01000061.1 coordinate 16,940, forward strand.
ATCATGGTAGCTCGGTACATGAAACAAGCCACGGTGAACGATACCGTGAGTAATTCCCTGGATTGGCTGCTTGCACAGTAACCAAAGGCTCGAAGGCAAATATAGTTATTCACTCATCGGACACCACACCACTCATTCGGAGTATTCAATGAAACGTGGGATTTTAGCCGCCGCCTTGCTGCTGGCGGTCGCGATCATCCTGTCGGCCTGCGGAGGAAAGGACTCTGCATCAAAGAGTAAAGCGCAAGGCAATTCCGGAAATGAATCTGCAAAGATTATCTTTCTAGAGCTGGGATCCTCGACTTGCATTCCTTGCAAACAAATGCAGCCGGTGATGAAAGCCATTGAATCGCGCTATAAAGGACAAGTCAATGTCGTGTTCCATGACGTGATGAAAGATCGTTCCATTTCCCAGAGATATGGAATAAAACTGATCCCCACACAGGTCTTTCTCGATCAAAGCGGAAAAGAGCTCATGAGGCACGAAGGATTTTTCGCGGAAGCCGAGATTGATAAATTTCTAAAAAGTCAGGGACTCGTACCGTTGAATTAAAGGTGTTCCATGATTGAAAGCCTTTTTACGTCGCTGAGTAGCGCCCTTCAAGGAAGTCTATGGATCGCTCTGATCGCGTCGCTGACTTGGGGGTTCCTCAGCATCCTTTTAAGTCCCTGCCATCTGGCCAGTATCCCGCTCCTGATCGGTTTCATTACCAGTCAGGAAAGCCCCACCAGAAAGCGGGTCTTTGCGCTCTCGTCCGTGTTTGCGCTGGGAATTTTAGCTACGATTGCCATTATCGGTCTGATCACGGCAATGGCCGGGAGGCTTTTGGGCGATGTGGGTTTGATCGGAAATATTCTGGTGGCCGCCGTGTTCTTTTTTATCGGGCTCTACTTGATGGATCTGCTGCCCGTATCGTGGAGCGGTTTCCAGTTTTCCTCACAGCGCTATTCAGGTTTGCCCGCCGCACTTGTGCTTGGTCTGCTGTTCGGGATAGGCCTTGGCCCCTGCACGTTTGCTTTTATGGCTCCCGTACTGGGCGTCGTTTTTCAAACGGCGACCGCGGATTTGACGATGTCCGTTATACTGCTGGCCTCGTTCGCATTAGGTCATTGCGCTGTAATCGTTGTAGCGGGGATGCTTGCCAATCACATTGGTGAATACTTGAACTGGTCGCAGCGTACCGGGATTGCGGTTTGGATCAAACGTGTCTGCGGTTTTCTGGTTGTTTTAGGCGGTGTCTACATGATTTGGAAGATGTTTTAGCATGCAGTGAATCAGAGCGGAAAATGACGCGAAATTTTTTTTTCGGATTGTCTGTCTACATCCTGGCAATCGGCCTGAATGCCGCATCCGCATTAGCCGATATGGATGGCTTATCGTTTGTTGGCGATTCGACAGTCAATACGGTGGAAGTGCGCGACAAAGTAATGGTCTATTACCTTTACTTTACGCCGCGCTGCGAAACGTGCATCAATATCGAACTGTACGCCCGCGAGGCGGTGGAAACCGGATTTTCAGACGAAATCAGCGCGGGCACCGTCGAGTGGCATTCCTACGATATCGGCCTGGACGAATACAAACATTATCGGGACGATTATAAACTCGAATTGAAGTCCCTGATCATGGTGGATGTTCGGAACGGGACTCCGGTGCGCTGGAAAAACTGCGAAAAAATCTGGGATTTGGTAAACGTCAAACCGGATTTTCTAAACTATGTTCAGCATGAAGTACGGGAGTACACGCATAAAAATTGAGATTCTGCCGCTGGAGTTACATACTGTCCGGATCACTCAGAGTATGGTCTCCTAAATCCTCACGCTCCGCACGAGTCAAACTGTCCAGCAAGCGGCGATGCTCATTGGCTTTCTCGCGTAATTGCTCGGAAACCTTCTTCGCGCGCTTCGTTGCCGGAATCGTACGGGCGGAATCCGGATCATACGTTCCCATATCTTGTTCAACCTGATCTAAAGCCGCGTGCAGACGATTAGACTGTGTTTCCGTTGTTCTGCGATGAAGGCTCGTCCACAAAAACGTCCCGCCGATAAAAAGAACCACTATAGCGATCACCGACCAGGTATTCCGGTTCATTTCAACTACTCCTATATTTGTCGTTACCATTAAGAGCAATAAAGGTGCCTCCGAATGCAATTCGGAGATCCCGCCGGTAGTCGGTCGAATCTACTTTCCATGTCAAAGCCCATGAAGACGAGATGGAATTATTGCCGGGCATCAAATCTTGCCTTTCCGTAACTTCAGGATGCTTTTGTTTCATTATCGAGAATAGCCTGACGTTGTTGTATACACATGTTCAAAAAGACAAAATTAAGCCTGTAGGAGATCACCTGCAGGCTATTTCTTTATGCCGCTGAACAAGCGTGAACAGTTGGCCTGCTGAGTGCCTGTCGTCCAAGCCTCCTTCACGATTATTGTGCTTGTGTCTTCGGAGAAATTGCACTGAGCACCCTAATCCCGCATCGCCTCGGCCGCCATGCCTTGAATGAGAATTGGAAACCAGAGGAGTCTCGATATGCGCCAGGTTGGAATGGCACATGCACTTTAATTTAAAGGTAGTTCGCCACACAACGCCCTCGCATCAAACGGCGCTAAATCAATCCGTTCGTCCGCTGGTGTTGAATCACCCGGAATTTGAACTGAGCAAAGTTAGATATAGTCCACGATGAAAAAGGAAACAAAGCGTAATTTATCACAAATTAGCCGAGTCTTGCGGTCATTTATGAAATAACGTATATTGAGGCCGGCACTGTAAAACATTAGCCACTCGATTTTCCCGCCCTTCAACCCCACAATCGGTTCATGCTGCAAGCTAACGTGTTACGTATAGCCTCTATTAGTCTCCGGCACTAAAATGTCCTTTACCGGAATCCTAATCTTTTTTATCGCAGGTGCATCCGTGGTTGCCCTCGCTCTTGCGGTTTCCCGCCTGTTGGCGCCGCATCATCCAAATCCCGAGAAGACATCCACCTACGAATGCGGTGAACTCCCGGTTGGCTCACCGTGGGTGCGCTTTAACACGCGCTTCTATGTGGTCGCGCTCATCTTCCTCATTTTTGATGTGGAAGTATTATTTGTTTTTCCGTGGGCGGTTAGTTTACATTCCCTTGGACTTTTAGCTTGGATAGACATGGCGATCTTCATAGTCATTCTTGCAGTTGGTTTAGCCTATGTGTGGGGAAAGGGAGATTTAGACTGGGTAAGACCGAGACGATCCTCGGAAGGTCCGGAAGGAAAACGTTGAATCATGAGTGTCTTAGAAGGCCAATATGGCCCGAACGTAATTATCACTTCGCTGGACAAAGTTTTCAACTGGTCCCGCTCACGCTCCATGTGGCCTCTGACGTTTGGAATCGCCTGTTGCGCGATTGAGATGATGTGTGCAGCGGCGGCTCGCTTCGATCTGGACCGTTTCGGCATCTTCATGAGGCCTACTCCACGGCAGGCCGACTGCATGATTATCGCCGGTACGGTGACGGTCAAGATGGCGGAGCGTGTCAAACGGCTGTATGAGCAGATGCCCGAACCGAAATACGTGATCTCCATGGGATCCTGCGCAAACTCGGGCGGACCCTATTGGGAATACGGCTATCATGTGGTCAAGGGCGTGGACTTGGTAATTCCGGTTGATGTTTATATACCCGGCTGCCCACCTCGTCCGGAAGCTCTCATAGATGCTTTTTTGAAATTACGCGAAAAAATAGAGCGCGAAACTCTTGCCCGTCAAGCTTAAAGTTGTCCCTTCATGTTAGCGCCTGCCGAAATCACCGAATACTTGCGATCTGCGCACAGCGGAGCCGAATTCATCCTTGAGGAAACGGTTCCCGAAGCGGTGATACGCGTGCCAAGCGGAATTCTTTGCGAAGCGGCTCGAACCCTTCGGGATGATCCCCGGCTGCGCTTCGATTGCCTCATGTGCCTTTCAGCCGTGGATAGGCCGGAGGAATTGCAGGCGGTCTATCATCTCTATTCGATGGAGCATGACCACTCCTGCGCTCTGCGCTGCTGCATTCCCAAGGACAATCCCGAAATCCCCACGGTCAGCGATATTTGGCCCGCAGCCGAATGGCATGAACGCGAAGCCTTCGACATGATGGGGATTCGCTTTACCGGACATCCCGATCCGCGGCGGATTCTCTGCGCGGACGATTGGGAAGGACACCCGCTGCGCCGGGACTATCAGCCGCCTTCCGAGTTTCACGGCATTCCTTTGACGACAATACTGCCTCCCGAATCCGAAACATCCTCTTGAAACGCGATCTCAACATCCAACTCGGGCCATCTTCCGAGAAACTGGAACGCGCGTTGGCGGACGTGGAAGACGTTCACGGCGAGCGCATGGTTCTACAAATGGGCCCGCAGCATCCGGCGACGCACGGTGTGCTCCGCGTTGAGCTTGAAACCGACGGGGAACTCGTGGTTAAAGCCACGCCGCACATCGGTTATTTACATCGCTGCTTCGAGAAGGTTGCGGAAAACATGACGTGGCCGCAAGTTGTGCCGTACGTGGATCGGTTGGACTACTTGTCCAGCATGAACAACGCACTGGGCTTTGCGCTATCCTGTGAAAAGATTTTCGGCATCGAAGTTTCGGAACGCGTGCAAACCATCCGCGTGCTCGTAGCGGAGTTGAACCGCATCGCCAGCCATCTTGTGGCGATTGGCACCTATGGTCTCGATATCGGCGCCTGGACTCCGTTTCTGCTCCTGTTTCAGCAGCGGGAACATATTATTGACTTGTTCGACGAACTCAGCGGAAGCCGTCTGCTTTATAATTATATCTGGATCGGCGGTCTCGCTCACGACCTTCCCGAAGGCTGGCTGCCTAAAGTGCGCGCCTTCATTTCGTATATGCAGCCGAAAATTCCCGAATTGAACCAGATTCTTTCCTTTAACAAAATTTTCATCGAGCGAACGGGCAAGGTTGCGATCTTATCACCGGAACTCGCCGTCCAATACGGTGTTACCGGGCCTAATCTGCGCGGTTCAGGTGTGCTGTGGGATTTGCGCAAGATGCAGCCCTATTCCGGATACGAGACCTATGATTTCGAGATTCCGGTCGGAAGGGGCGAGTTCGGCGCGGTTGGAGAGTGTCTTGACCGCTACATAGTGCGGATCAGGGAAATGGAGCAATCGCTGCACATCATCGAGCAGGCGGTGGAGAGGCTCGAAAGACTTCCGGGCGACGACGTGCGCGCGGCGGTTCCCAAGACTTTTTCCAAGGTTCCGGTCGGAGAGACTTACTTCCGCACCGAATCTGCCAAAGGCGAGCTGGGCTTCTAGGTCGTGTCCGACGGCAAAAGCAAACCTTTCCGAGTCAAGTGCCGCGCACCGTCATTCTGCACCCTGGCGGTGCTTTCGCGATTGGCTCCGGGACTTCTCATTGCCGACATCGTTGCGCTGATCGGTTCGATTGATATCGTTCTGGGAGAGGTAGACCGATGAACATGCCGTCTCTTGTATGGATCGCTCTGTACACTGTCGGCATTGTCATTTTCGTGTCGGTGTTCGCA
>RPQS01000062.1 GCA_003818605.1 Candidatus Zhuqueibacterota bacterium
AAAATTTATTCCATTATTGCAAGAACCTACTCTAAGAATCTTCGTTAATTATTGCAGATAACACTAATATATACAGTGTCATGCGCGATAATATCCACTGCAATCCTCCATGATTCCTATATAGGATTCTATATCAGAGATGCTTTTTCGCATGCACATAGCACATTTCTTGCCGGAAATAATGCTCTGCAAGGTTGAAGGTCGCGCCTCTCGCGCGATAATCCATGCTTGTGAATAAGCAGAAGCGAAAAGCTCAAGGAAGGATTCGAAGATTCAGAACCGCGCAAAAAGATCGCGCAGGGCTTCGGCTGCTTCGACGAGTTTTTCGCAGTCCACGATATCCGGCGTGTCTTTCGGCGTGTGCGTGAAATTGGCCATGAGTTCGGAGATCTGATCGGACGTCAGAGCAATTGCCGGTACGGAATTCTGTACAAATACCATGTGATCGCTTTGATACCAGCAATCTCCCGGAATCAAACCGGGATAACGCGCGAAAGCCGCATGTGCAGTCTGTGCAAATTCACCGGAACATTCGTAGAAGGAGTAAGCCGATCTCCCTTTTCGATAGCCCAAATCGTCAATGTTCACGGCGAACAACGCGTTCTTCAAATCGTCTCCATAGCGGCGTAAATAGTCCATTTCGCCGCCCGCACTGAAGTTGTCCTCGCCGTTCATCGCGAGGATCTCTATTCCGGCTTTGACGGGCGTATACCGCAGCATCTCCGCGAGAAGCAGCAATACGATGACTCCCGAAGCGTTGTCGGAGGCACCGGGTGTGTTGATATAGGTATCTATGTGCGCGCAGCAGATTATTTTCCCTTCGGCTTCCGGATTCTTGCGGGCAATTACGTTATAGGCCGCAGAGGGGATACGCCGGGCTTCCGTTTTCAAATGAAACATTTTCGCGGTTTTAGCGGCGATCTCCACACCGACCACATCCGTACAGAAAACCGAAGGAATGTCGAAATCGCCGTCTTCGATCAATGGAAAGGGATATAACGCTCCGACCAGATCGGGATTCCTGGCCGTGGCCGTGACGATGGCTGCCGGTTGTTTCGCTTCCAGCAGCGCGTATAGTCTCTTGTGATGGTCGGGATTATAGAATACGAAGTTTTTCGGCATCAGTTGTTCTGCGCAGATTTCGCCCCGCATGAGGAGGATTTTATTCCTGCATTCAGTGCGCTCAAGTTCTTCAACCGTTGTCACACTGATTAATTCAGAGCTGACGTCGCAGGGCAGTGAATAGGGACTGATTTCAACGTGAAAACTCGCCTCGTTGCAGGAGCAGGCCGCTCTCTTACTCTCATGATCGAGACAGGCGAACGGATGCGTATCCAGCATATATCCCCATGGTTCAATGGTGCGCGCGAAGAACTCCGTCGCCGCGCGATTTCCCGGCGAACCCGTGCGCCGGTTGCGGATAGTCACGCAAAGCGTGTTCAGGTATTTTTCCACTCTATGAAGAGTACTCATCCGATGTCCTTTCCTTTAACACTGCCCTATCGAAGCAATACAAATCTAATGGAAATGGGATAACAAGCAAGCACGCTTCATCCGCAATATTTTATGCAAACAAATCGAGACCTGCTGAGACAACAGATCTCGATTATAAGCAGTCTTAATGCAACAAAACGACGTTTGGCCGCCGGGTCAAGCCGTGTATATCACCAATATTCTATGGCCGAAGCGCGAATTTCATAGCGAGACTTTGCTGCTTATGCATACCATGAAGCAAGGAATCCAGTCCCGGCTTGCCGGAACGATCATAGTGACGTGAAAGAAATCTGTATGACCATCGAGTGGTGAGCATTCGTCCGTCCGCATGGGATGTAAACGCTGTCGAACCGACTTCGGATTCGTACGAAAGAACGGTGTCTTTGGGCAGAACCGCGCCGTCGGGAAATTCGAGCGTGACATCCGTTACCATCGGATCCACAGCGGAAACAAAATATCCGGCGGCGAGGTTTTCCACCGAATCTTCAATGACATTAAACGGGTAAGGATTGCAGTAGATGTTCGAATTAATCACGCGCGCGAAATTTTTCAGGGAAATCCCGGCACTCAATTCCCGCCGTGCTTCACTTGTATCCGTGCTCATAATTTCGATCACATAGTTCCTTCGCAGCAGCCGCCGTATTTCGTCCTCCATGGATTGACGGGTAGGGAAGATCGCCGCCAGATTTCGCCGCTGGCAGGCATATCCAATCTTCAACGTGCCGGCGAAATGACCTTCGGTGTTCAACTGACCGGTCAATGCCGCGGTTTGCGGAATATTCGAGGGAACGTCGGGAAGCCTGATTAAGGGTGAATCCTCCTTGATCCAGAGAGCATAAGCATTCCGGTCGGGCGGAGGAAGCGTTCCCAAGTCGAATCCGGTGGCGGTCGGATCATAATAGAGCGTATCCGATTCGCCTACGATCGCGATGATGCAGTGATTAAACTGCAAACCGGATGGGTAGTCCGGAAAGAACGGATCGTTATAGGGAATACGAACCAGAACGGGATAGACTTTCAATCCGGCTTCCGTCAAGGCGCTGCGCAGGAAGAACGACAGATCCTTGCAGTCTCCATACTTCACCTTCAGCACGTCCTTGGGCAGATGCGGAATCAGCCGTCCTTTTCCGATTTCGATAGCCACATACCGGAATTCGCGTTCGAAGCGGCGGATCGCGCTTTCCAGAATGACGGGCTGTTCGGCAATATACTTCAGTTCGCCGATGCTGTCTTTCAATTTAGCCCAATTGCGCGCGGTCTCGGAGCTCACCTCCTGCCAGGATTTCTGCGGAACGGCATCGGCATTCGGATAGACTTTAAAATGAACGCGCGCCGCCGAAAGATCCATGGATCCGCCGAACGGTTTTTCTTCCCACTTTTTCATCTTCCCGAAACAGGCCCGATTCCCGGAGATGACGGCACGATCCGAATCTGCCGCTTCATACGACAATGAAACCGACCAGGACGGCGGCAGCAGAAATTCGATGACGGAACTGTCGGCGTCCCATGCCGCCTCCTGCACATAAAACTGCCCGCAGCCAACCATGACTTTCGTTACTAAGGTATGGTCCAGACAGACCAGCGAGCCGGCCGGAATGTTATTGAGGAACCATGTGGCGTATTTGCTGTCCGAATAGAGCGCGTCGGTGCCGGCCAGGTGGTGGGATAAATTATCCTTGTCGGCACTCCTCACCTTCCCTTTCGGCTCGATAATCCACGCTGACGCCGACTTGAAATCCTCGCCGGTATAGGGAACCATGTAGTGGAAATCGGCGAAGGAACCGCTGCCGCCGACCAGAAAAACAAGATGAGTCCGGATTTCCGTTTTATCGCCGCCGCTTGGATATTCGATCATAAGATGCGAAAACAATTGGCGGTCCGATGTCGCTTTCGCGCCAAGCGAAGGGGAAATCGCGAACCGGCTTGCCCATTCGGGCAGCCCTGCCAATGCCGTACTGCACAGTATGACCCACGATACAAGGAGGATGGCAACTTTCATGGTTTTCTCTTTAAAACAATTTCAAGCGCATCATGCTTGGCCAGTGTATTGTAATAGTCACGAAGCTCCGCATAGCTGGAAGCGGAATAAAACGAATGCTCCCGAGTATCGCTGCGCTGATAAACCAGACGACCGCTTTCCGCATCGTTGTTGATGGCGGCGAAGTAATTCAGACCGGCCGTTCCGCCTTCATGAAGGCTGATCGCTTCACCGGCAAACTCAAACCCCGCCGGAATCTCATAGGAAATGTTAAAAACACGGCTGCGCGGAAAATCGAAATAGAGATCGTTCTTGCGCTCGGGACACGGGGGAAGCATGTCCATCGGAAACCGCATGGCACAATCCGGCCGCAATAAAATTTCATCGGCCAGGACAGCGGCATAATCGGGAATCGCAAATTCGACGTCCACAAAAAAAAGGGACGGACGGACGGAGTCCATGCGAACTTCAACGCGCGATATTTGAGATTCATCCACGGCTCGCAGAAATGTGCCCGTCAGGATCTTTTTACGTTCGGCATCATCCGCGTTCAGGAGATCGTTGAAATAGTTCAGGCGATACTCCTCGCTGAGTGACAGCGTGCCGGCGGCGGACAGATCGCCTGTTTCACTCAACGTGCAGCGAAGCTGATAATCGCATATATTCGGTTTGCGCGTCAGGGGCACCGTCATGATCGTATCTACTCCCTTGGCAATCGGTAGCGCCATCGTGCCGCGGAAATACCACGGGATCATGCCGAAGGGAGTGTTTTTTTCGACCGGATCGAGGTAATACGTTTTCCCGTTCACCGGCAGTTCAAGAATCATCTCGGAAAATTGACCGAGGACGGGCATCGCGGCAATCGGCAAACCTTTATTGATCGGCACGGAAAGCAAGATCCGGGATGGAACGCCGGCCAAGTCATAGAGCGCTTGCAGGATAAGAGCCTTTTCGGCGCCGGTCGCTTTGAGGGTTTTCACGCGGTCCATCATTTTTATCGGATCGCCTTCGTCATCAAACCCAAAATGAAAGCAATACCGGTCATCAATAGATTCCAGACTGTCGCACACCCAGCAATAGAGATTCCGGGCTATGGCCAAAGAATCCGTTTCCCCGGCGGTAAGCCGTCGGGAAAGCGGCTTCAGTTTTCCGCCGCTTTGTTGGAATTCCGCCAAGTATAATTCCATCCAGTCCACGGCGGTACTCCAGCCCTGATTCAGTTCCGTTTTCCCCAACGTGAACTTCTCGCATTTCTTCAGAAAATAGACATGCGGTTTGTAGTAGTCGTCGGGCGGCAAGTATTTTTCCGCAGGATTAATACGGAATTCGCTGATCACTCCATTCCAGCGAGTTCCCTTTCCCAAAGGAAGCGATTCATCCTTCATTTCGTAAGCATAGTCATACTTGTCTAAATTGACCGGAATAAATTCGTATTCCTCGCTCTTTAAAGAGGTGAATGTGACGATGGAATGACGGATCGGAAAATCGTAATAGTCGAAATCCGAACGATACCAGCCGCTTTTGAACCATCTCCACGGCTTGTAATAGCATTCGAGAATGCACCCGGCCGTGACTTCCGGAAAGGCAATCCTCGATCCGAACGTTCCGTCAACGCGCCGGCCACGGGCTTTTTCCTGAAGCTTTTCGATGTGCGACGATTTGACTTCAATGGTTCGCCCGTCCGGCGTAATCGTTCGCGCATGCACGTTTTCAGGGGTCGCCGGAACCCATAAATCACCGTACTTTCTGCCGTTTTCCGTAAAGATTTTTATCCGGACGGACGTGATGTTCGACGCCGTGTTGTAATATTTATCCAGCAACATCGCATCGGCATCCGCACACCAAGGCGGAGGCTGCAAGGTCAAATCTTCTTGTTTGAATTCCATCCAGGCGCGCCCGTCCGCTACGCAAACAAATAAAATGCAGGTAAGCAAAAAAAGGAAGCCGACAATACGATTTTTAGCCACAATAACTCCTTTCACAGGATTGTTATTTCGTCTCGTTTGACGGGATGAGACTGAAGCAGAAACACGCGGCTCTGCAGTCGCGTGTTTTTCTATTTTCGAATATAAGTCTGCACCTCTCCTGATGATTGCACCAAGACCGTTCCGGGTGGCAATCCGGCTATTGAAAAGAATGACATTCTTCATGGCTTGTCCCTCGGGACCGCACCGCCTTTATTAAAACGTGGAAGGGCGATGCATTCTATAAGCATGAAACCTGTGGATACCGCTCATGTCCGCGTCAGCGCGTACCCACTGAATTCGGTACAACAATCTGATATAAATCCCCACTGCATACACATTCAATTTACCGATCTAAAACAGACAAATCAATACCTGCGAATGCGGTTGTTAAAATATGTCGAGCAATTGATATACAAAAGGTGAATACATGCAACTCGAACTATCTTTCTTTATAGCTTTCTCTAATAATAATGATAACATAGAAATACAAGATTTTACTCTATACGTGGTCATGATGAACAACAATATTTTTGATAAGCGAATCTAATTTTAAATCTAAAAAGGGGTTGCATACCTAACATTTTGTTAAATAATGTATTTAAATCCAATCAAATCCGAGTTGGTTTTCTCCAATCTCTGAACGAAAGGTCAATTTGCATGAACAAAGTATCGTTCGCAGCAGAATTGGAATTATTCCCTAATCCGGGGGGCTCCCTGCGATGATCGAGGATATCAGCCAGTGCAAATGCTCAGACAAGGCATTCGCCTGCGCATCATTAGAAAGTTCTTAAGAGGTGAAGGCTGCCTGATGTCAGTTGCGGGATGGCCCTCAATTCGACAAGCAACTCTCGCAGCAACATAGAAGAGCTCCCGCTGATGGGGAGCTCTCTCTTTTATCGAAACCTCGGAATTCGTCAGTAGAATTTATTTCGTTTCCGAAAAGCGCGTCCAGGTTTCCGTACGTCCCAATAAAGAGATGCCGATAAAACCGCGGACATCCAGATGTTCATTATCAACAAGCTTTAACTTACACTTGTATGTTTTCCCGTTTTTCGGGTCATAAATCGTGCCGCCTTTCCAAACATTGTCTTCATCATAACGGAAATTGCGGAGCAGCGCCAGACCGATGAGCGGATCGCCTTGTCGCGCGACGTCCGGATTGTTCCGGTCATGTTTCGGTTGACCGGCTTCGGCATCTTTGTCATCGTAAAGCGGCATCCGCAGCCACACAATACGGCCGTTAAGTACTCCGTCCGACTCGCGCAAAATTTCCACACGGGCATCGCCGCTTCCAACCGTCCAAACACCCTCTGCGCCTGTTACTTCAGCGGCGCAAGTCAATCCGACTAATCCCATTGTGACAAGAAGACAACTCCAGAAGAATCGCATGGATGACCTCGGCTTATTCCGATTATTATCAAATTCACGCCTGAGAATATACTATTTTTCTTGGCAATCTCAACTAAAATCCATCCCAACCAATTTTCAATGCAGAAGCAGACGAACAAATGCATGATATCTCTCGCATTAAGTGCATTTATAGCAAACAGGCTCCCCCGTTATAGAGGAGCCTGCTTGTCGGATGCGTATATAGCCTATTTTAGGAGCACAAGTTTCCTCGTTTGTGAGAAGGCTCCCGCATTTAGCCGGGCAAAATAGACTCCGGACGGTGTGTTCCTGCCGTCAAATGACACACGATAGCTTCCCGCTTCAACAAAGCCCTCGGTCAGCACGGCCGCCACGCGCCCGGAAAGATCAAATACGCGCAGCGAAACAAATCCGGCGTGCGGCATTTCGTAGGCAATGGTAGTTGTCGCGTTGAACGGATTCGGATAATTCTGCATAAGGGAAAAGTTTTTAACGGGAGCGCGCAGCAAATCGAGCGAAGCCGATTCCGCATGACTCACAAAGGCCTGAATCATCCAATTGCCGCTGTGATCAGCCTGCCAGCCCGTCGCTCCGCGCAGCCAGGCAATCCGGCTCATGTGGGGCATGGCGGAAGCGTTGGGCGAATCATAATCATTGCCTAGCGCGATGGAACCGTTGAAAACGAAAGCCGCCGTAAAAGTTTCGCCTTCAGCTATCGTCAACGGAGGATTCACTGCGAAAATACTCCATCCTTCATTGAAGAATCGTGAGTCTGTCCAGAGCGCCGTTGATCCGGGCATACCTTGCTCATCATTGGCGTAGATGCCGACATCAGCCACTCCGGACGTGATGCAGTACACGCGGACGCTTTCAACCCGGGCCGGCGCGGCGGGCTGAAAGGAAACACCGATCATCCAGTTTTGTCCGTGAACCACTCCCCCGTCCGGTTCCGAATCGTCATAATGATACCATTCCGAACCTTGAACGGCGAACATGCGGAAGGATGATATGTTGTTCGTGCTGTCCGCGTCTCCTTCGGCTGATATTCGGCTAATGCACAAATATTCTCCCGCAGCCGCCGGGATAAACGCCGTTGTGGTTTCAGCAACGCGTTCGGATTCAGGTTCGAGATCCCAGATTCCGTTGAAACTTGCAAATACTTCGTTCCCATACCGATCATAAACCGTCCACTGCACGGCACAAGATGAAATCGGCAAGAATCCGACGTTCCGAATTCTTGCTTTAAACAAAGTGGAGTCCCCCGGTTGCACATGGAAAGCCGGTTCCGAACCGTTCACCAGATTAAAGCATTCTTCGACCGATGCGTCGGCGAAAGTTTGGAATGATCCGCCCGCCCGAATGCGAAAATCATAAGGGATGGACTGATAATCGCCGGTTGCCCGGTCTCCCAGTGTGACATAACTGCGGTTTACCGTGCTCCCTCCATCCAGAAGCGGTGACCATCCCGATGGTCCGGGCGATCGGCCCACGACAATCATGAAATCCTGCCCGCCGGAGAAGTTAATGCCGTCACTTAACGTAATGTCATACATCGCCGCGCCGACTTGCAGATCTATTACGATCGCCGCAAGTTCCTGTCCCGGACGCTGACCGTTGGGAAGATACACCCATATCGAACAGGGAGCCATTGAACCTAAACTATCTCTGATGCCTATGTAAATGCTGCGCAGTTGAAAATCCGCGGAGGGCGTGAAACGAACAAGGCTGTAGTAGTGGGAGATGGACCCGATAGAAAAACTCTGTCCGTTGTCGTCATAGAAAAGCGTATCCGGTTCAGATTCATCCAAGATTCTCGTCCCGGTACAATTCATCAGATGAACAGGAGCAACCCGTATTGTTTCCCGGCAGACGGCAACTTCCCAAGACATAGCGAGGAGGCAAAGGAGGAAGATTGTTCGCAAAGACATGTGATTATTCCTTCGTCAAGAAGTAGAATCGGCAGGTTTCTGCGAAAATATGCAACTATTCTATTTCAGCAGGAACGATTTCTCGATAAGCGGTTATTTCAGTCGGTAAAAGGTACGAAGCGCAGACGGGAACCGGGGATAAGCGGTTTAAAAAATTTTACGACGGGGATACCGGGGTCTTTTCAACGGCATTTACGTTTTGTATATTATAGGTATGAAACCTGCAAAAAGCGGTATTGCCCCCGGCTGGCTGTTCTGGCTACTCCAAATCGGCGGTTGGGGCGGCTTATGGACTTTTTATATGGGCATTATCGCCGTCAGTGGAGTCAGTGTGCCGGGTGCGGCCGCCGGCCTGGCGATGAATTACGGCACAGGATTCATCGCCAGCAGCCTTTTGCGATTAGCCTACCGCAAACTGGCTAATACTCCACGGCCACTCAGTGTTCTGATCGGCATGGTAATCGGATTATCCATCCTGGCCGCGCAAGTATGGTTCTGGATCGGGTCGCTGATCAGCTTGATAGCCCAAGGTCCTGCCGAAGCTTTCGGAAAACTCGAATGGTCGGAGTACCTGATGGCATTTTCAGTGCAAGGCTCCACCATGCTCATTTGGAGCGTGCTCTACTTCGCGGTGAAGTTTTGGCTTGGTTGGAGAATGCAAAAGGAACGGGCGGAAAAGGCCGATGCGCTTGCGCATAGCGCGCAATTGCAAATGCTCCGGTACCAGTTGAATCCGCATTTCCTCTTTAACGCCTTGAATTCGATTCGGGCCTTGATTGACGAAGATAAAGAGAGTGCAAAGCAAATGGTTACAGAGCTGTCCAAGTTTCTTCGCTATTCGCTCGTGAGTAAGGATGTAACGGACGTTCCGCTGCGCGACGAATTGGAGGCTCTTCGTCATTATTTCGCTATTCAGAAAATTCGTTACGATGAGCGTTTAGGCGTTGTTTTCGAGATTGATCCGGAAACAGAAAACATCATCGTCCCGGGCTTTTTACTTCATCCGATAGCCGAAAATGCGATTAAATTCGGCATGCAGACCAGCGGCAATCCCTTGCAAATTCGCGTCGCGGCACAACGGACTCCACAGCGGCTCGAAATTGCGATCTCCAATACTGGCATGTGGGTGGAACCTGCATCCGAAAAATCCGGCTTCACGGACGGGACAGGAACCGGACTTACGAATGTCCGGCACAGACTGGCCAACGCTTTTCCCGATACTCATCGCTTTGATATTAAGCACGGCAACGGAGGGGTTCACGTAAAAATCATCATCCTTGAATCGGGACTGCGCTCATGAACAAGCCGCTGCGCGCTATTGTGGTTGACGATGAAAGGTTGGTACGCCGCGAGCTGATCGCTCTGCTGTCGAATTTCCGGCAGATTCAGGTTGTTGGTGAAGCGGAAGATGTTCCCTCGGCTATTAAAGTGATCGCGGAACAGAATCCGGACGTACTCTTTCTGGACATCCAACTGCCCAGAGAAACCGGATTCGACCTGCTGGAAAAAATTCAAACGCGGGCGAGAATCGTATTTGTTACGGCTTTCAATGAATATGCCGTGCGCGCTTTCGAGGTCAATGCGCTGGACTATTTATTGAAGCCGATAGATCCGGAGCGGCTCAGCCAAACGATTGAACGACTGACTTACGAGGGCGCAGTCGAAACATCGGATATGCGAAAGCTGGAGTACAGTGATCGTTTGTTTCTGATGCTCGGCACGCAAATGCGTTTTCTTAAACTGGATCATATTGTTCTTATCAACGCGGCGGGCGATTATTCGGAAGTTACTACCGCAGACGGCCAAAAATCGTTGACCACGAAACGCATGAAAGAATGGGAGTCGCGCCTACCGGAACAGAATTTCTGCCGCGTGCACCGTTCGATCATCGTGAATCTGGAATATGTTGAACGCGTGGAAGACTGGTTTAATTTTTCCTATCGTCTTTTTCTCAGAGGATGCGCAGAGCCAATCATCATGAGCCGCCGCCTGTCGGCCAAGCTCCGGGAAAGATTCGGATAGAGTCTTTACTCATCCCTGGCAAATACTTGCCTTGGTCCGCAAATAAAAAGCCGATGATTACTCACCGGCTTTTCGATTTTTTACAGAAAAATCTACTTGATAAGGAGCATTTTCTTCGTGGATACGAAGTCATTGGCTTCCAGCCGATACAGATACTGCCCGGACGGAAGAGCGCCTGCATCCACTTGAATCGTCTGCCGGCCGGTGGTCATCTCGCTGTTCACCAACTCCATCACCTGCTGACCCATCAAGTTGTACAGTCCAAGCCGCACAAATCCGTTCTCGGCCAAATCAAACACGATCTGCGAAGATGCGTTGAACGGATTCGGGTAGTTCTGATGCAGCGCATATTCCGTGATTACTGTCTCGCTGCCGCGCGGGATGGCGGAAGTATGTGCAATCACCGCACTGTTGCCGTTTACTCCGACTGACTTCAAAGAGTAGGAATACTCCGTGCCGTTGGTCAGATCGCGATCATCGAAGCGGTAGCTCAATTGCGTAGCGCTGGTCCCTGCACCGGGAATGCGGGCAAGGAGACTGCCGTCCCGCAGCAATTCGAAATGATCATTATCCGTCTCGGTAGCCGTTGTCCAGGTCAGTGTGATTGCCGTATTTCCTGCCGCGGCCTCAAACCGTCCTAATTCCACGGCGAGCTGCAGATCGGGAAGAATGTAGTCCTCCACCTCGCCGAGATGGTCAATGGCATACGATCCGCACTCCAGATCGGGGCAGGCCTGCACATCCTTCAAGCCGAAACCGTGCGGACCCACCCGCTCGCTCGTCAATCGGAACCGCAGAATACCCTCATAGATTCCAAAATCCTCGACACCCGGATCAATGAACTTGAACAGCCAAGTTCCGGGCGTGACCATCGAATCCTGAATGAACCACTCCGGCGCTCTACCGTCGCAATGAATATCGCAGAAATCGCCATCGAGGTTTCCGTCTTTCCAGGCATTCAGATACAGCTTCTCGCCCTGTAGTTGATACAAATGGTACCAGAAACCGGCTTTTACCGTTACCCGTACCTGTGCCTCAGTGCACGGCGTCCACGGACGATTCAAGAACTCCACGCCGTCGTCGCAGGTATCTTGATTCTGAACCAACGGAGGAACATCGGCGGTGATGCACTCGCCCAGCCAGGCGATATCAGAAAGGGCGTGTCCGGGATTGCTGCGCAGGGTGGGATAACACGCCGTGAGATCGCCCATGTCAATCTCCTGCGCCCAACCATTCAAAGACACCAAGGCAAGCACACACACCGCATAGAAAAATCTTTTCATGCTCTCCTCCCGAATGACTATTCATCAACTGAACATGTCTTCATGTCAAATCCGCGGAAACGCCCGCGGCATCCCTCGTTGGAATTATACCAATCCAACTAACCCTACCAAGTCTATTTGAGGGTATTAAAAGCGACGCGGGGCAGGTGATTAACCTGCCCCACATGCGGGAGATCGTCCGGAAAATTACCGCGGCTATTTCAAGAGCAGCATCTTTATTTCGTCGCTGAAGCTGTCCGTTTTGAGGCGGCAAATGTACAGACCGGACGGAAGAGTCGTTCCGTCGAACGTTATCGTATGCTGTCCGTGAATCATCTGGCCGTCTACAAGAGAGGCAACCTGACGGCCCAGAACGTCATAAACGCTGAGTGACACGCGCGCGTTTTCTTTCAAGCTAAATGTGATTTGCGTGCTGGGATTGAACGGATTCGGATAATTCTGCTGCAATCGGTATTCCAGCGGCGTGGCCGAAGCTTCAGTCGGAGTTGCATTGATCGTTCTTAAACCCTGCCGAATACCGTTGACATCCACGGAGACCAGCTGATAACTGTAGGTTTGTCCGTTGCGGAGACCGTTGTCCGTAAACCGATAGGAGTTCCCGGTGGCGCTGCTTCCCTGAGAGGGGATGGATTGGATCTCGATGCCATCCCGTTCCATAATGAAATGGTCGTTGCCTGTTTCAGATGCCGTGCGCCAGAAAAGAGCCACTGCGCCGTCGTCCGGAACAGCCGTAAATTCACTGAGGTTCACAGCCAGCTGCATGTCTGGCCAGACATAGTCTTCCACTTCACCGAGCGAGTCATAGGCAAAAGTTCCCGGACACGCGTCCGGACAAGCCGTGGGATCGTACAAACCAAAGCCAAAAGGACCGACCGGATCGCGAGTCAAACGAAAACGGAAAATGCCCGGATAGGGAACTCCGTTGTTGGAAATACCCGGATCAGTAAAGGAAAAAGGCCAAAGTCCCGGAACAACGATTTCATCTTGAATAATCCATTCCGGGGCTGTGCCGTTACATAGTGTGTCGCAAAAATCGCCGTCCTGATTGCCGTCTTTCCAGGCATTAAGAAACAGCGTATCGCCTTGCTGTTGATGGAGATAGTAATTCGGCCCGGCGGTTATTTTCACTTCGACTAAAACACGCGTGCAGGGAGTCCACGGAGTTCCAATGAAAGTGATACCGTCATCATCGGGAGCGACATTTACATTCGCCGGACCCGGGTCGGCTATCACCGTGTCTCCCAACCAGGCAATACCGGAGAGGCTATGACCCGGGTTTCCGAGGAGGGTCGGATAGCAGGTGGGCAGGTTTCCCATATCCACTTGGAAAGCAGATGCGGGCAGCCAAATTGTGGAAATCATGAGTATACAGAGTAGCCACAAGCGCTTCATACAAACATCCTTTCTGTGCAAACATCCATGTTCATTAACAGTACAATTTCATATTATTTGTGTTTGTCGTCAAGAGACGCGGGATTCTTCGAACAAACAAATGATATTCTTCGTGATTTCCCGTTGTCTATTGTGTGTACTAAGTATACTCCTTGTATTTTGTCCGCCGGAGAGCTTCGGAGTGTTGTCCGCGAATAAAGAGATACAGATGATCGCAAGGCACTGATTTTCGGCTGCCGTACTATTAAAAAGCCGGCGATTGCTCGCCGGCTTCGATGGGCCGCTTCACATGTTATTTAATGATGAGCAGCTTCTTCGTTGATGTAAAGCCGTTCGCAGCGAGTCTATACAAGTATTCACCGGATGCCAACGAGCCGGCGTCCACGCGGATCGTATGCCGACCGGACAACATCGGGCCATTTACCGGTTCCGCGACTTGTTGTCCCATGAGATTGTATAGCCGAAGCTGCACGTGTCCGTTTTCCGGCAGATCGAATACGATATGCGTGGCGGCGTTGAAAGGATTCGGGTAGTTCTGATGCAGCGCATATTCGGTGATCGCGACCTCGCGGGCAAGCGGAACAGCCGATGCTTGTGAAAGCTGCTCGCGAATTCCGTTGATGTCAACGCTCATCAGGATGTAATTATACGTAACTCCGTTCGTCAGATCATGGTCCACATATTGATAGCGGTGCGCAACCGTGCTCGAACCTGCCCCCCGAACTTCCGCAAGTACGCGGCCGTCCCGCAGCGCCTCAAAATGATCGTTGTCCGTCTCGCTTGCCGTCTCCCATGTGAGACGGACTTCGCCGTCACCCGCGATGGCTTCGAAACCGAGAAGCTCGACGCTGGTCTGGAAATCCATCAGGATGTAATCTTCCACTTCTCCTAAAATGTCGCGATCGTAGGTTCCGTAAACCATCTGCGGACACGCTGCCGGGTCGAGCTTGCCGAAACCCAGCGGACCGACAGGCTGGCTGGTCAAGCGGAAGCGGAACACTCCGTTGAAAAAGCCGAGATGCCAGTCTCCCGGATCATATAGAGAAATTGTCCACACTCCGGGAGTCACCTGCAAATCCTGAATGATCCATTCGGGGGCCAATTGCTCTCCGCAGTTGATCGTATCACAAAAATCACCGTCCAGATTGCCATCCTTCCACGCACTCAAATACAAAACGCCGCCGGTATCGGCATAGGCTTGATAGTTGGGACCTGCCGTAACCGCGACCTGCACCATCTGCATCCGGCAGTAAGTCCAAGGCGGATACAGAAAAACCACGCCGTCATCGTACGTGTCCAAGTTGTTTGTCTTCGGACTGCTTTCTCCACTCACCGCCGCACCGAGCCAAGCGATCTCGGATAGTACATGGGCAGGATTCCCGAAAAGAGTCGGGTAATTACAGGCAGCGAGGTCACCATGATCCAGCGGCAACGGAGCGTTCAACGGACTCTCATACGCCCCGATATCCGGATTCGAATCGTCGGGATTGGGTCGTGAAGTGCCTTCCATATCCAAAGGCGGCGGATTTGTCGGATCACCCGCCCCAAGACAGCGGCTGTATTGACTAAGGTGGAAATCTCCTCCTCCGGCGTTCACGAATGCCGGGGCAACGAATACATTCCAAGTGGCATCGCAGGGATCTCCGTTGATGTTCGTGGTCGTTAAACTCCCAAGCCCGGCGGGAATACTGCCCGCAAAATTCCCGCCGCTGTTACCGTAGAAGTCGCAATAGTGGAACTGACAGCCCGAGCAGTCTCCATCGAATTTTGCACCGATGCCATTCGAGAAACTGAGAATGCTGCTGTTAAAGACCGCGGAACAGCCAATACACCGGACAATTCCGTTCGCTCCCGTATTGCCGTTGATTGTGCAGTTATAAAAAGTTGTTGAACCGTGGATTTCCAGTGCGCCCACGCTGCCCGAATTGCCGCTGATGACACAATTCGTGAAAGAAATACCGTCGAGCACGCCGCCCGGTCCGGACAAACCAATGTTGTTGGCGATTCGACAGTCTATGAACATGCCTTGACAGCCTGCACCGGCCCCTGCAAGTGCGCGGTTTCCGGAAACTGTGCAACGGGTAAATGTTCCGCCGCGGAAGCCTCCGGATGAATAGCCTTCATTTATGCTGATAATACAGTCGGTCAGATCAGTTTCGCCGCTTGTGCCTCCGCTGCCTTGCACGGCTTTATTGCCGCTGATTGTACAGTGTGAGTAAACTCCATTCCCTGCTGTTCCTCCGCCGTCGTTCTCGGCGCGATTGCCACTGATGGTGCAGTTCAAGAATTCGGGTTGCGCATTGAGGCCACAGGCTATCCCTCCGCCGTTCTCGTATGCGTGATTGCGAAAAACGGCGCAGTGTGTAAAAACCGGAGATGTGTCTTCACAATAGATGCCGCCGCCGCTTCTCGCTGAGCCCTCTCCTGTTGCCAATCCGTATTTAATGGAACAGTAGGAAAGGCGGCTGCCGCTGCTTCCTGTAAAAAAGCGCAAACCTCGCCATCGGTCCGGATTGGCCAAGGTATCGGTTCGGAAATAGATAGAATCAGCAGCCGTACCCTCTGCCATCAGCGTTCCATAAATGTCAAACGGGTACGGTCCGTCGAATATTATAGTTGTATTGGGCATCAGGAGGAGGCTGTCGCCCGTATTGACTTGAATCGGGCATGTAACATGAAGAACTCCCGGACCCAGTATGCCCGACAGGGAACCGCAAAGCCGCAATGGCACATCCCGCTCATTTTCGTAAGCGCCAATATCCGGATGCGAACCCGCCGGATTCGGGCGGAGATTGCCTTCGAAATCAGTCACAGGCGGATTAACCGGATCTCCCGCACCAATGCAGGGGCTGTACTCCTTCAGATGAAGATCTCCGCCTGCTTCATCAACAAATAGAGGATTGTTGAAAATGTTCAGATAGATATCGCTTGAATCTCCGTTGGAATTGGTGCCTAAAAGTTGACCGATGGCTGTAGGACCATGGGATGGATTCCCGATGTTGGTTCCGCCGCTCGCAAAAATATCGCAGTAACGGAAGGAACTGGACGGGCTGCTTTGGAATAATAGATTGTATCCGCTGGAGGAAGTGATAACCGTGCTGATAAACACAGGCGAAGCGCTTGCACAGACTACTCCACTCCCATAATTGGCGTATGCGCGGTTGGCACTAACTGTACAGTGGACGAAGCGGGGCGAAGAGTTCATATAACAATGTACACCTCCTCCCCAACCTCTTGCTTTATTCTCCTTAAAAAGGCAATTAGTGAAGACAGCCGAACAATAATTATAGCAGATGACACCTCCAGCAGATTCTGCTGAGTCGCCGACAAACTGACAACTCGTGAAGCTTGGCGAAGATGATCCCGCGCAATACGCTCCGCCACCCCATTGTGATGCGACGTTGTTGGCCAGCGTGCAGCCGCTAAAGCTTGGCGAAGCACTTGAAGAATAGACTCCGCCGCCGTGACCGTTTGTGGCTCTGTTGTTTTGAATGCTGCAATTTGTGAAGCCGGACATGGAGCTCTGCTCGCACATAATTCCGCCGCCGGATTGTGCGGAGTTATTGTTTATTACGCATCCCGTAAAACTTGGAGAGCAATTATAGCACCAAATGCCGCCCCCTGTATTCCCAGCTTGATTGTTGCTGAATCTACAAGAATCGAAGCGGGGGGATGAGTAACCGCAAGCCATGCCGCCGCCATCATTGGCCTGTGCCCAGTTGCCGTTGAACAGACAGTTATTGAACTCCGCCGACGAAGACTGATTACAATATACTGCCCCCCCGCGGATTCTGGCAGCGTTACCGATGAAGGTGCAGTGGTCGAAAACCGGATTGGAATTGCTATGACAAAACACCGCGCCACCGTGACCGTTATCAGCATCGGCAAAGTTATTTCGAAAGACACACCATGTAAAATGAGGCGATGTGTTTTCGCAGAACACACCGCCACCATATATTTCCCAGTAATTTGATCCGTACCCCCGTCCGCGCTCTACGACGCAGTAGTCCATCCGGCTGCCGGAGCTTGCAGCATTGAAGAATCGCAAGCCCCTCCATCCATTTCCATCCAATCGTGTGAACACAATAGAATCCGATTGCGTACCTACTGCCCAAAGAGTACCGTAGATTCTGAAGTAAAACGGCCACTGGAAATATAGCGTTGTCCCCGGCATAATACGGAGCGTGTCGCCTGCAACAATGGTGATATCGCCGACCATCGTGCAGCAGCCGGGACCGACCACACCGCGAACGTTTCCGGATAAAGTTTGACATGCGAGTGTGACGGAGGGCAGAGTGCGGCCACCTAAAAGGTATTGGTTGGCATAAAGGTACGTGTTGTAACTCAAGTGCGTGTACTCCACATCGTAATAACCGGCTTGCAGTTCCGGGATGATGAAGTATCCGGCTGCATTCGTGTAAACGGAATCCGTCTGGGCCAGCGGAGTGGAAGGATCGGCAATGAACTTGACTTTCGTTCCGCTGTGATCGGTCTGCCGTTCCAGATAGCAGTAACCGTCAATCGCGACGGTGCGCTCTTCGGCGAAAGTGGCTTGTGCCGCGAGAAGCACGATCAGAAGAATAATGACGCGCTGCATGATTCGACTCCTTTGCCGGTTTGTTGAAAGTCTATCAGAACAGGATATCCTGAGAATTTCGAATCAAACCTTCCCCAGTCAGAGCACCATCCGCCGCTCACCATTCCATCATCCGTTCGTCTCCCCCTAAAAAAAACGGATTCCGCCGCGCCTCAGCCCGGAAGAATCCGCAACCTTCATCATCCCGCAACTCATTTAGGGCTGGGTCACCCTTCTTGCGAATATACAAACTATACGTACCATACGCAACGTTCCGTTCACTCGCGAACGAAATCGCATCAAACTGCAACCAACCGAACAACGGCGGATTTCTTTACCGATCAACACTGACCTCGTCTGACGAGAGTGATATCGTTCTGTTGTCGCCCTCATCTGTACGTTATTGAGACATTCTATTGTTTCAACAGCAAATCTTCGTGACTAAGGATATCTCCCCTTCAGAACGTGTTTTTTTAAGCAGACATTGCTTGAATCAAACGCCTAAACGCTTTTAACTCGAATTTGACGATCGGAATGACGCGGTGAAGCTCTTGTTTCTAAGCGAATTATTACTGCATGGTCGAAAAGTATGGAGTTTTATTGATTTCACAAATAAGAATTTAATTATTATCTACTTACAATGCGATCGAAGTTTGCAGATATGAACGTCATTTTGTATATTGGCATCTGAAATACACTGGAATGTATCTATCAGGCTTGCGATGTTCGGTTGCTTGGGCGAGTCGGGTTCCACACTGCATTATCATTCCATGGAATCAACCAACACACTATCGTGCTGAATTACATCAAACCTACATTGCCATCAGACGACAAACGATGGCGCATCGTGCAGGCGCAAATGCGCAAACACGGTTTTTCGCCTCACTCCTTAATCGAAGCCCTGCACTCCGTGCAGGATACATTCGGTTATATTGATCGTGAGGCGCTCATTTTTGTCTCGGGATCGCTGCGCCTTCCGCTGAGCAAGGTGTACGGCGTTGCCACATTTTATCATTACTTCACTCTCAAGCCGCAAGGCAAACACACGTGTGTGATCTGCACGGGCACAGCCTGCTATATAAAAGGCGTTCCCGCATTGCTGGATTCACTGCAAGCCCAATACGGGGTCACCTTGGGCGAAACCACAGCCGACGGTGAACTGTCCGTGCTTTCCGCGCGCTGCGTAGGCGCCTGCGGTCTCGCTCCCGTAGCGGTAATTGACGGCCACGTGGCGGGCAAACTTACACCCGAGTCGCTCCTTAAGCGGCTTGAAGAGGTTATCCATCATGAGCTTCACCACCAATCTTGAAGATTTAATCCACGTCCGCGAGCGGGTTCAGACGGAACTCGCTGGGCGCAAGCACCGTATTCACGTGTGCGTTGCCGCGGGCTGCTTGTCTTCAGGCAGCGCGGACGTCCTGGCCGCCCTGAAGAAAACGATTCAGGAGCGCGGACTGGAATCCACCTGCCTGGTCAAGGGCGTCGGGTGCATGGGACCCTGTGCCGGAGGACCTTTAGTCTGCATCGAACCCGAAGGCATCTATTATGCGCAAGTGCAGCCGTCTGACGCGGAAGAAATTGTTGAAAAACTCGACAGGGAGCCGGTTGCACGGCTGCAAATGTCCACCGATGAACCGTTCTTTACACGTCAAAAGAAAATCGTGCTGGAGAACTGCGGCCGCATTGATCCCGAAGAGATTGACGACTACATCGCAGCCAAAGGCTATCACGCCCTCTATAAAACTTTGGCGACCATGACGCCGTCCGAAGTGATTGCGGAAGTCGTCAAGAGCGGATTGCGCGGACGCGGCGGCGCAGGATATCCGACCGGCTTAAAATGGACCACCGTGGCCAAAACGGGCAAGCAGCAAAAATACGTTATCTGCAACGCCGACGAGGGCGATCCCGGAGCCTTCATGGATCGCAGCATTCTCGAAAGCGATCCCCATCGCGTTCTGGAAGGCATGGCGATCGCGGCCTATGCCGTCGGCGCGGATCAAGGCTACATCTATATTCGCGCCGAATATCCGCTGGCAATTGAGCGGCTGCGTAAAGCCATTAAGCAAGCGGAACAGGGCACCTTTCTCGGCAAGAATATCATGGGAACCACCTTCAGCTTCCACGTGGAGCTGCGGCTCGGCGCGGGAGCCTATGTCTGCGGTGAAGAAACCGCGCTGATCGCATCTATTGAAGGCGGACGCGGCACGCCCCGCCCCCGTCCTCCCTATCCCGCCGAGAGCGGTTTGTTCGGGCGATCCACACTGATCAACAACGTCGAAACGCTGGCGAATATCGCCCCGATCATCCGATACGGCGGCGAATGGTACTCGCAAATCGGAACCGCGCAGAGCAAAGGCACGAAAGTATTCGCGCTGGCCGGCAAGGTAAAAAACACCGGACTGATCGAAGTGCCGATGGGCGCCACGCTGAAGGAAATCATTTTCGATATCGGCGGCGGCATCCCCGACGGCAAGAAGCTTAAAGCCGTGCAAACGGGCGGCCCCACCGGCGGCTGCATTCCCGAAGACAAGATTGACATGCCGGTGGATTATGAATCGCTCGCGCAGGTCGGCTCGATCATGGGATCGGGCGGCATGATCGTTATTGACGAAACGTCGAGCATGGTGGACGTGGCTCGCTACTTTATGGAATTTTCGGTTTCGGAATCCTGCGGGAAATGCGTCCCCTGCCGCGTCGGGACGTCGCAGATGCACGATATTCTCTCCCGTGTCTTGAAAGGAGAAGCCACCGAACACGATCTTGCCATTCTTGAAGAACTATGCGACGTCATTAAAAATACGAGCCTCTGCGGACTGGGACAATCCGCGCCGAATCCCGTTTTAAGCACACTGCGATATTTCCGCAAGGAATATGAATCGTACCTGCGTCCGGCCGAGCAGGCAGCGGCGAACAATCACGGAGGTGTCCAATGATCCGGGCTCAGCAAAACGTGCAGGTCATCACCCTGATTATTGACGGCGCTCCCGTCGGTGCGCGCACCGATGAAACCATTCTCGACGTCGCAAAACAGAATAACATTTTCATTCCGACGCTTTGCCACCTCGAAGGACTTTCGGTTATCGGAGCATGCCGCCTGTGTTTGGTGGAAGTTAAAGGCTTGAATCGGCTGCTGCCGGCCTGTGTGACGCGGGTTCAGGAAGGCATGGAAGTCACCACGATATCAGAGCGCCTGACCCGGTACCGCCGTTGGATTCTGGAACTGCTGTTCTCGGAACGCAACCATGTTTGCGCGGTGTGCGTAGCCAACGGATTCTGCGAGCTGCAATCGCTGGCGGAAAAACTCGGCATGGATCACGTCCGCATTCCATATCGCCATCCGAAATTCGCCGTGGACGCCACTCATGACCGCTTCGTTTCGGACAATAACCGCTGCATTCTCTGCGGGCGGTGCGTTCGCGTGTGCGGAGAAGTGGAAGGCGCGCATACGCTCGACTTCATGGGACGCGGCATTCTGTCCCGCGTCGTCAGTGATCTCGATCAGCCGTGGGGAGAGTCCGTTACCTGTACGCGCTGCAGCAAATGCGTGCAAGTCTGCCCCACGGGAGCCATCATGGAAAAAGGCCGGACATTCGCTGAAAAATTCGAGCGCCGCGGGTTTCTCCCCTACCTGACCACCATGCGCGAGGAACAGTCATGAGCAAGACTCAACTGGCTACGGTTTGGCTCGATGGCTGTTCGGGCTGCCATATGTCTTTCCTCGATATGGACGAGCGGATTCTCGAATTGATCCAGCATGCCGACATCGTATATAGTCCGCTGGTGGACGCGAAGGAATTTCCGGAGATGGTGGATATTGTGATTGTCGAAGGAGCGGTAAGCACGAATGAGGATATGGAAAAGATCCGGAAGGTCAGAGCGCACTCACGATATTTAATTGCCTTGGGAGACTGCGCCGTGACCGGCAATGTTCCCGCCATGCGGAATCCCTTCGGCGTGGAAGCGACGTTTCAACGCGCTTATTTCGAGAACGCGCAAACCGCGCCGCAAAAACCGACTCGCGGACTTCCCGTGCTTTTGGAAAAAGTTATTCCCGTACACGACGTCGTGGTTGTTGACCTGCATGTGCCCGGCTGTCCCCCGCCCGCGGACGTCATTTATGGAATGCTGATGGACTTGATTCAGGGCCGCACTATCGAGAGCGTCGCCCATACCCGTTT
>RPQS01000063.1 GCA_003818605.1 Candidatus Zhuqueibacterota bacterium
ACCGGCTCCGACGAGACACCTTGGGCATCGGGACCTCCTCACATGGATACTGCCCAAAGATACCTCACCGACACCATGAAAGAAAGGGGCCGACCCTACTTATGGGACAGCCCCTTTTGTAAATCCTGCTGTTTGCAGTATTTCTGAACGATTTGATTAAATATATTTTTGTTTTAGAAGATGTAGATTAGCATGGATATGCAATTCACAGAGAGGCTAACCGCATGGATTGGCCTCTCTTTTTTTAAAGATAATATGAGTTTAGCGATAAATAATAAATGGAAATTGACCCAGCGAAACGAATGCTTGCATTCCGTCAAGCAGCAGATATAAGCCATAGCACGGCTTAAATGGACACTTATTGGAGAATTAAGCGTTGTTGGCTAAAGCACTGCTTGTGGACAAATTCACACCATAAGTGTCATATGTAAATATTTGTAAGATAATGAATAAAAGCAGAAATTGTGTGCTATATTGTCATGTGACTAATTCAATGGACTAATTCAACCGCATTAGTCAGTAATCTAAACCAATGCCTGAACCAGTTATCGAACCTTTTCGGTAGAGATCGTGGAATTGCTTGGCATGAAGCTGATCTGAAGAAAGTTTTACGGCTAAAAAGAAAAGGCGGCAACGATGTCCGCACAAATGCCCGAACATGCAGCAAGCGCTTTAATGACGCAGCCGGATGTTAATACTCCGCGCGGCCGGATTTTCGAGATGGCTACGAAGCAGTTTTCGGAACATGGTTTCAGGGGAACAAGCACACGCGCGATTGCCAAAGCCGCCGATGTCAATCAGGTCATGATTCACTACTACTGGGGCACGAAAGAGCAATTGTACGAAGCGGTGCTGAAGTACGAAGGTACGACCATGCTGGCCGTGATTTTCGGGGCAGACCCTGATCATAAATCGCCTGAGGAAATGTTGATTGACACACCAATCCGCCTGATGCAGGTGCTGCATGACAACCCCCAATGGGCCTCGTTGCTGCGCCGGGAGATCGCGGACGGCGCGGTTCATCTCCGGCATGCATTGCGCGATGTTACCGAACACGGCCCGCTCGGGGCGAATCTGCACTTTCACGATGCCTATCTGACCGCCGTGCGCGAAGGCAAAGCGGTGGAACTCCCGATTGAAGCGGTTCGCGAGTGCCTTCTGGCTATCGGCTACAGTGCGATCTATCTGGCTCCGCTAATTTCCATGATCAACGAGCGGGATTTCCATAATGAGACGGTGTGGGAAGAATGGAAACTCACGCTGAGCACCATTCTGAAACGGGGATTACTCATTGACCGGCTTTAACAACACTCACGCGAACGACCAATAATCGGTAAATCCGCTTGAGGATAACCGGCGGATGCCGCACAAATAAAGAAAGAAGTCGCACGTGGAATCAAACATAACGAACGTCATGCTCGGAATTCTGATGACTGTGATCCTTGTCATCATTGCCACATTAGCAGGTGCATATGTGAACCTGATGACGAAACGTTCTTGTCCCCATTGCCGGGCGATGATGTCCAAGAAGGCGATCCTCTGTCCCCATTGCGGGAAAGGAACGCCGGTTCCCATTTGATTGCGAATGACGCGCCAGACCGATGCGAAATCCTTCGACATTTTTAAAGGATACCTACTATGGGATCAGATTTTGTTGGAATCGTTATTTTAGTAGTCCTCGTCGCGGCTGTTGCTGTAATTTTATATTCGGTATCCAAATCGAAACGTTTATGCCCGCATTGCCATACCATGATGCCGAAAAGTATCACGAAATGCCCTAAGTGCGGGAAGCAGATTCCATTGAATTACTGATAACGATGTGAAGAGCTCCGCCTTCACTTTCGAAAGATTTATCAACACGATCTGTCAGATCGTGATAAGCGAGCTGCCCGCAAGAAACATGCTGTGCGCCGATAATAGGACAGTCATAAGGAGAAACAAAATGAAATTCAGTATATGGATTATCGCGGCAGCCGTGTTGACGGTCGGCATTAGACATGCAGCCGCCAAGAATATCTCGCGCGATCCAGTGAAGACGCCGCAAGAAAACGTTCGGGTCGAACAGATCCAGACGGAACAGGTCCGAGATCAACCTTTCAGCGCCGAAGTCTGGGCGGAGGTGATCCGGAAAGAGTTTGTGGGGAGGCTGACCGACTTGAGAGATTGGGAGTCCGATCTCGACAGGCAGGTCATTGCACTCGATCAGGAGATTTCGGACTTACAGAGTCAGATTGAGTACAATAGACTCGAACTTGAACGCGTCAGGGTGGATCAAAAGGATGTCCAGCGGAATATCAAGGAACTTGAACGCGAGAAAGACATCTTCGACAAGAAGGATGAACTGCGAAAAAAAACGGAGAGGCTGCAATCCGGTAAATAGGAACGCGCCGATGAGAATGTATGCGGATGCAGCGTATCCGAACGGTATTTAATAAAAGCGTGGAGGATCCCATGGACAAGCTCACGATCAAGGGAAACTGGAACGAGGCTGCCGGAAAGCTCAAGCAGAAATTCGCCAACCTGACAGATGACGATCTGCTCTTCGTGCAAGGCAAAGAGGAGGAACTGTTGGGACGACTGCAGAAGAGACTCGGAAAAACCCGAGAAGAAATCCGCGACATGATTGAGAAATTCTGAAGCCCCAACTTAGGCGAACAGCCGCCGCAGAGTTTATCCCTCTCTCCGGCGCACCTGCGCGGATTTTATACGATGCCGGTTCGCGGGAGTGCACAAGCACACAATGAGTATAAGGATAATATCAATCACGAAGGATATTCCAATGAGTACGCTGAAATCGTTCGCGGTGATGGTCATGGGATTTGTGCTGCTGGTCGTGTTGACGGGCTGTTCGAGTTCATCAGAGCAAAAGGTTGCGGATGCCAAGGCAACTATGGCTGAAGCGAAACAAGATGTAAAAGACGCAGCGGCTGATGCTCAAACTGCGGCGCGAGAGGAATGGCTGAAATTCAAGAACGAGGCGGAAGCCAAGATCACGGCCAACGAAAAGAGTATAGCCGACTACAAAGCCAGGATGATTACCGCCGGCGGCAAGCTCCGAGCGGAGTATGACAAGAAAATTGACGCGTTGGAGAAAAAGAACAAAGAGCTGAAAGCAAAACTGGATGAATATCAGGATAGCGGGAAGAACACCTGGGAGCGGTTCCAGAGCGAGTTTAACCATGACATGGATGAACTGGGTGCGGCGCTCAAGGATTTCACGGTAGACAACAAAAAGTAGGAATATACCGTCATGAAAGCGTTAGTGTTCCATGGTCCAGGCAAGCGTGCCTGGGAAGACAAGCCGAAGCCCGCATTGAGGACTGCAACAGACGCGATCATCAAGATAACGAAAACAGCCCTCTGTGGGAGTGATCTTATGATCGCCAACGGAGAGATTCTGAATGTGCCGGATGGACTTACTTTGGGACATGAAGGAGTGGGGATCATAGAAGATGTCGGATCCGCTGTCTCGATGTTTGAAGTGGGTGACAAAACAATGATTGCATGTGCTCCGTCGTGCGGGAAGTGCGAACCGTGTAAAAGAGGACTGTACTCGACTTGCGACCAAGGCGGCTGGATTCTGGGACGTCTCATAGACGGAACCTTAGCCGAATATGCGCGAATACCTGATGCCGATATAAATCTTCACCACATTCCGGAAGGTGTTGATGAGGGCACTCTGATAATGTTGAAAGATATTCTGCCGACCGGATTTGAATACAGCGTACCAGACGGTCAGATAAAGCCCGGAGATACGGTTGTTATTTTCGGGTCGGGACATATCGGACTGACGGCATTGCTCATGGCGCAAATCCATTCGCCGGCCGAGATCATTATGGTGGACACCAACCTTCATTGTCTTGAAGTAGCGGAGGCTCTCGGCGCTACCAAGTTTATTCATACTACCGACGGAAATGCTCTTCACGACGTTTTAAAGCATTCCGGCGGCAAGAGTGTTGACGTTGCGATTATTGCCAATGCCAAGGTAGCCCTAAACAGCCTTTGGAGAAGCTTTGGTCAACCAACACTGCCCTTGCAGCGCGTTTTACTGATGCCATCACGACGTCTGTGTTGTTAACCCGACTGGCAAGAAGAATAAGAGGGTGTTCACAATCCTGGACAGAACAGGAGATCCACTATGGAACAAACCAAGTTGACACATACCGGACATCCGCGCGGAAACGGCGCGGCGCTGCGGCGATTAGCCGCAATCGTGGAATCCTCAAATGACGCGATTATCGGAAAAGCGTTGGACGGTATGATCGAGAGCTGGAACCATGCTGCGGAAAAGTTGTACGGTTATAAAGCGAGTGAAGTGATCGGACGTCCAATTTCCTTGCTTCTACCGTCCGGATCTGATGACGAACAGCCGGAATTGCTAAGCCGAATCGGAGCCGGAGAACGTATTGAAGCCTACGAGACTATACATGCCAGAAAAGACGGTCAATGCATCAATATATCGCTGACCATCTCACCGATTATGGACGAAGACGGCCACATCATGGGTGTGGCAACGATTGCCCGAGACTTAACCCTGCAGAAGCGAGCCGAGGAAATCCTGCGAAAGCGGTCGAGCATGGAAGCGACGGCTTTGCTGGCCGGGGGCGTGGCTCATGATCTGAATAACCTTATGGCAGCCGTTTTGGGAAACGCGGAGTTGCTGGCGCTTGAATTCCATGATCGTCCCCGCACGCTCGACAGCTTGGACGTCATCCTGACATCCGCTCAAATGGCGGGGCGATTGGCGCATGAGTTGTTGGCCTATGCACGAGGAGGCCGGCATCAGTCAATAGCCATCAATCCTAATGATGTCGTGCAGCAGATTCTGGGAATACAAAAAAGCGCGCACCGTCTCAGTATATCTTTAAAACAACACCTTGCACCGGACATTCTGAATGTAGAAGCTGATCCGACACAGATGAATCAGATGCTGCACAACCTGACCATGAACGCGATTGAAGCGATTGACGGTTCCGGTGAAATTACCATCACCACTCAAAACATGGATGTGGATAGTCTGTTCGCCGAGACGCATACTGGACTGAAACCCGGACCCCATGTTGTTCTGTCGGTTTCGGATACCGGATGCGGAATGACAGCAGATGTTCTATCGCACGTATTTAAGCCCTTTTTCTCAACCAAGACACCGGGGCGCGGTCTCGGGTTGGCCGCCGTGTATGGGATTGTGAAGAACCACAGTGGGTATATTGCTGCAGAAAGCAGCGCGGGAGCAGGTGCATGCTTTACCGTCTATCTCCCCGCGACTGATCGTACGCCTGACAAGATCCCCGGTGCTCCGGTTGCGGTTCTGGGCGGTTGTGAAACGATTCTGGTGGTAGACGATGAAGCCCAAATTCTGATGGTCAATCGCCGCATTTTAGAAGCCAGCGGCTACCATGTGTTAACCGCACGAGATGGAGCCGATGCCGTTCGCGTAGCCAGCGAGTTCAGCGGCGATATCCATCTGGTCGTTCTGGACATGGCAATGCCCGTCATGGATGGCGCACAAGCCTTCACCCTGTTAAAGCGGCTGCGGCCCGCATGCAAGGTCATTATCAGCAGCGGCTATGATCTGAACGACTCCGTCCGATTGCTCTTAGATGAAGGAGCCGACGCCTACCTGCAGAAACCTTTCCGCCTCACCGATCTGACCCAAGAAGTGCGGCGCTTGTTGGACGCCAAGTCAGAAAGAAGCGGAATGGACGCTTGAGTTGCACTTCAATAATGGCATCGTTCGGTTTGCCGCAGGTGCCATGTTACGTTCTATGCGTGCGGGTTCATCGAAAGCGCCAAGCATTGCTCCGTTTGAAAACAATTCAACAGCAGACTGTCATCATTGGCATATTATCAAATCCAAAGAGTTTCAGAATCATGTACTCTTCAGTCCTAAAGGAGGCGTTATGAAGATAGTGTATGTCGGACTAATCCTGTTGTGCACGCTGACGCTGGCTTGTGCAGTAACCGGGAACTCTTCTATAGATCCCAAAGCTGAGCAAGCGGCTCAACAAAACGGACAAGCCCCGGATGGGCAGATTTCAACTCCTGCGCCATCATCGAGCGATCAGAGCGAGGCGATCATGACCCGAGCGGAAGCTGAGTCACTCAGTGTTCAGGGAGACAGCCTGCTGGCTCAGTCCGATGTCAGCGAAATCAAGGTTGGCGAGATCGGGAGCGGCGGACTCATTTACATACTTGTGGTCGTGCTGTTGGTCGTGTTGATTATCTCAGTCGCACGATAGTCTTCCATGAGAATTTCTGAACATCTCCGTTCCGTTGCGCGCGTTGCGGCTGCGGCGACCTTGCTTCTCCTGCTGTCTCTTTGTCTGTCGTGCGCCTCTCGGATGCCAGGCTTAAGCGGACCGACACGTGAACACGAGACAGTTTTGGA
The DNA here is from genome assembly GCA_003818605.1 of Candidatus Zhuqueibacterota bacterium. GTDB lineage: Bacteria > Electryoneota > RPQS01 > RPQS01 > RPQS01 > RPQS01. The sequence goes on from RPQS01000063.1 coordinate 6,389, forward strand.
GATTCAACACGCCTATTCCAAGAAGCCGTCCGATTGCCTTGCGGTGTGTGCGCGTATGGTGATGCAGTACTACGGTGTGGAAACGTCGGTGCCCGATACTGCGCTGCCGCTGGAGCTGATCGCGTTGTCGCGTCGTCTAAACACCGGGACGCCTGTAGATGACGAAGGTCACGTGGTATTCGCGACAGTACTGAAACTCGCGCCGGAAGAAATGGCGGCGCAACTCGCAAAGAAACGGCCCTTGGTCGTCGCCTTCAAGCCGTCCGCCCGCGAAGAATATCACAGTGTTGTGGTATCGGGTTACTCCGTGGAGCGCGGGCGGTTCTTTATCAATGATCCGGCCCGGAGCAAGCCGTCGTGGAAGAAGCTCTCCGGAATTCCCACGTTTGAAGACAGCGGAAAATATCTGGTGCTGCTTATCGGATTACGCGACCAATAAGGCTCTGAAGGTCATTCTCGCGAGTTAACGAGAGAAAGCGACGGAGTAAATCACGGAAAACGACTCGATAAAATCCGCGATCAATCGCATTGCGTTTATCGGCAACTATTCGCCGCGCCAGTGCGGCATTGCGACCTTTACCACCGATTTGTGCGAAGCGGTTGCGGCGGAATACAGCGATACGACGTGCATTGCTCTGCCCGTCAACGACACAGAGGCCGGGTATCCGTATCCGCCCCGTGTCCGCTTCGAATTGTCCGAGAAGGACATTGCTTCCTATCGCCGTGCGGCCGACTTTCTGAACATCAACAGCGTGGACATTGTGTGTCTTCAACATGAGTACGGAATATTCGGCGGACCGGCGGGAAGCCACATCCTGGCTCTGCTGCATGAATTGCGCATGCCCATCGTCACAACCTTCCATACCATTTTGCAGAATCCCGATGTTGATCAGCGACGAGTGCTGAAAGAGATCGCGGTTCTGTCGGATCGAGTGGTCGTGATGAGTGAGCGCGGCAGGAGTGACCTCCAGAAGGTCTTCAGCATCGCACCTGAAAAGATTGACATGATACCACACGGCATCCCCGATCTGCCTTTTGTGGATCCGAGCTTTCACAAGGATCTGTTTGGAGTCGAGGGTAAAATTGTTTTACTTAGCTTCGGACTGCTCTCCGCAAACAAGGGGATTGAGAACGTCATCGCGGCTTTACCTGCGATTCTCGCCCGATACCCGAACGTGGTGTATATGATCCTCGGCGCGACCCACCCGCATGTCCTGCGAAATGAAGGTGAGACGTATCGCCTGTCTTTGCAGTTGCTGGCCCAGGAAAAGGGTGTGGAAGCTAATGTCATCTTCTACAACCGGTTTGTCAGTTTGGAGGAACTCATTGAGTTTATCGGCGCGGCAGACATCTATATTACTCCTTATCTCAACGTCGCGCAGAGTACGTCCGGCGTGCTGGCCTACACGCTGGGCGCCGGCAAAGCGGTGATTTCGACACCCTATTGGTACGCGGAGGAAATGCTGGCCGAAGAACGGGGAGTGCTGGTGCCGTTCCGGGACCCCGCGGCGATGGCGAAACAGGTGATTGATCTGCTTGACAACGAATCCAGACGGCACGCCATGCGCAAACGAGCGTACTTGTTCGGGAGAGAGATGATCTGGCCGCTGGTGGCGCGACGGTACATGGAGAGTTTTGGGCGCGCGCAGTCCGAACGTCGGCATTTCAAATCTCCCGGGTTTTTAGCGAAAGCCCTCGATAAGCGGCCGAGCGATTTGCCGCCCCTCAAACTCGATCATTTACGCCACATGACAGACGAAACGGGCATATTGCAGCACGCCATTTTCACCGTGCCCAATTATCATGAAGGGTACACGACGGATGACAACGCCCGCGCGCTGATGGTGAGTACCCTGCTGGATGAAGTGGGCAGGGGTGAAGCCTTTGAATTAGCTTCCCGCTATCTCGCGTTCGTTTGGTATGCCTTCAATCCGGCAACGGGGCGCTTTCGCAATTTTATGGATTACCAACGGCATTGGCTGGAGGACAACAGCGGGTCGGACGACAGCCATGGCCGTACGTTATTGGCGCTCGGAACCGTGCTGGGACGTTTTAACACTCCTGCTCTGCATAGCATGGCAGGCTGGATGTTCGAGCAGGCGCTGCCGGCCATTCGCGAAACCACGAGCCCACGAGCTTGGGCCTTCGCGCTCATTGGCATCCACGAATATCTGCGGCGGTTTGCGGGGGATCGCGTGGCGAGCCAATTCCGGGAAGAACTGGCTGGTCGGTTGCTGGGATTGTACGAAAGACAACATGCTGACGGATGGCACTGGTACGAAGACGGATTGACGTACTGTAATGCCGCGCTGCCGCATGCTTTGCTCCTCAGCGGCCACATGATGGGGAATAGCAAGATGACCGATGCCGGAATAGAATCACTCGGCTGGCTGGCAGATTTACAGCGTGCCGATGCCGGCAAAGGTCATTTCGTCCCGATTGGATCAAACGGATTTTACCAGCGTGACTGTGCGCGCGCGCGCTTCGACCAGCAGCCAGTAGAGGCACAAGCCATGGTCTCCGCCTGTCTCGAAGCCCATCGGATTACAGGAGACAAACGCTGGCATAATGAAGCCCGACGCGCCTTCGAATGGTTTCTCGGGCGCAACGACTTAAATCTTCCGATCTACGATCCGTTAACCGGCGGATGCCGGGACGGTCTGCATGCCGACCGCCCGAATGAAAATCAAGGCGCAGAGTCCACGCTGGCTTTTCTCCAGGCGTTGCTCGAATTACGCCTGGCAGAAAATACCCTTCAATCCGGAGAGATCTAATTCCCATGCGAACTCACCATTCCGATTTGTTTCACCGCCATAAGTTCAATCCAATCTTGACCGCCGCGCATTGGCCCTATCCGGTCAACAGTGTATTCAATGCCGGAGCGACCCTGCTGCGCGACGGGACTACGTTGCTCTTATGCCGTGTGGAAGACCGCCGCGGGCTTTCGCACTTTTGTGCGGCGCGATCCGTAAACGGTGTGGATCAATGGCAGATTGATTCTCTGCCGACAATGATGGCCGATCCCGAACATTACCCTGAGGAACTTTGGGGAATCGAAGACCCGCGCCTCACTTATGTGTCTGAATTGAACAAGTACGCCATTGTCTACACGGCCTACAGCCGCGACGGCCCAGGGGTAGCCTTGGCTTTTACGGAAGATTTTCAGCAATTCGAGCGCTTTGGAGTGATCATGCCGCCGGAGGATAAAGATGCGGCACTGCTGCCGCATCGAATTGACGGACAATGGGCGGTCATTCATCGCCCGGTAAGCGGTCCGCGAGCGCACATGTGGATCTCCTATTCCCCCGACCTCCATAACTGGGGTGCGCACAAGCTGATGCTGGAGGCCCGCCGCGGTGCGTGGTGGGATGCCACTAAAATCGGTCTCTCGTCCCCGCCCATCGAGACGCCAGAGGGATGGCTGATGATTTACCACGGAGTCCGGCAGACAGCCGCCGGCTGCCTTTACCGTTTAGGCCTTGCGCTCTTCGACTTGCAGAATCCGGAACGCTGCCTGAAACGCGGTGACGAGTGGATCTTCGGACCCCAGGAGCCTTACGAGCAGCAGGGAGATGTGGCTAACGTTGTTTTTCCTTGCGGCCACACCGTTGCTCCCGACGGAGATACCGTTCGTATGTATTATGGCGCAGCCGATACAAGCATTGCACTGGCGACGGGCAGTGTGCGCTCCATGCTTGTATGGCTCGAACAGCAATCCAGAACACCGTCTATCGAAACATAGTACTTATCACAATGGAAAAGGAAAAGACAATGAACACACGTTCTATTCTTGTACTGGGCTTTGTCGGGGCATTCATCCTGCTTTCGGCATGCTGCATGGAAGCTTCCGCAGAAACCGACATTGGATTCAAGGGTATTGGCCCGCGAATCGGCTATGTTGATCCCGAAGGCTCGCTCGACGGAACCGTTGAATTTGGTGTCGCGTTTGAATTCGGCGAGTTTGTTCGCAGACTTCACTGGGACGGCTCCGTTAGTTTCTGGTCCACCGGCCAAGACTGGCATTACAACAACCACAACTATGACTGGTCGCTGCGGGATTTCGTGCTCCGCTCGGGTGTCAACTATTATTTTCTCGAAGGCGCATGGATTCCTTATGCCGGCGGCGGACTCGGGCTGCATTTCTATTCCTGGGACTACAGTGGGGCACCGTACTACAACAACACCAGTGACACCGAGTTCGGTTTCTACATTGACGGCGGCGTCGAGCACGCGTTCAGTGAAAAATGGAAAGGCCAGTTGCAGATTCAGTTTGACTTCGCGGATGCCGACCAGACCGCGCTTCTGTTTAATCTGATCTACCGTCTCAAGTAGGCAAAGCTGCGCACCGGTGCGCGCATGGCTTCGTTCGTCGAAGCCCGAACACAAACGAAAACAAAACCGAACTCAGCACCGATTGCACATTTGCACTCCGTTACGTTTTCGGATACACGATAACACAAGGAGTCTATCATGTTTGTTTTTCGCATTCTCGTTTTTTCAATCTGCGCCCTATTCCTGAATTCGGTGCAGGCTCAGTACAGAGATGCGGGTTTTGAAGTTGGGATTTTGGGTGGAGTAGCATATGATAACAGCACCGACGTAGACGATGCCCAACCTGGACTGCAGGGAAGACTGCTGATAGCCGGACCGCTATTGCCATTTGCCCAATGGGAAATCGGCGGCGGTTACACGGAATTACGCAGCCGTGACGCGCATTCAGTTTTAACGCCCGCAGATATGATTTTGAAACTTAGTCCGGGCGGATTACCGGGTTTTATCCCCTACATTTTCGGTGGCGGCGGCATTCTCTATTACAGGTATGATAAATTTCCGGGCAATACCGCTCCGGGAACCGACCGCAACGGATGGGTGCCTTACGTTCCCGTCGGAGCGGGTGCGCAGCTGCGAGTCAGCCCAGGAACACAGCTGGAGGTTCGCGGATCGTATAATCAGATGTTTTCTCCCGATGTTTCTCCGGCTTCAACACGTGCGGATGACGACAGCTATTTCGGCGTGCTTGCCGGTTTGCGATTCCGAGCCGGCGGCGGCAATCCGGACATTGATGGAGATGGACTGCCGAATCGCTTGGAAAAGAGTATCGGCACCGATCCGCGGAACGCTGATTCCGATGCCGACAGTTTGAGCGACGACAAGGAATACAATACCTACAAGACAAATCCCTTGAACCGTGATACGGATGATGATGGTTTGGGCGATGGTGCCGAGGCACAGGTTCACGGCACGGATGCGCTTAAACCGGATACGGATGGTGACGGACTCTCTGACTTTGAGGAACTAGTTCAATATAAGACAAGTCCGACCAAAACGGATTCGGATGATGATGGATTATCCGACGGCCGTGAAATCAGCGAGTCGAAAACGGATCCGAAAAAACCGGACAGTGATGGAGACGGATTATCGGACGGTGACGAAGTGAATAAGTACAAGACCGATCCGAAAAAAATGGATACGGACGGTGGGACGGTAGCTGACGGGCTCGAAGTGGAACGGCGCAGCAATCCATTAGATGCATCCGATGACGTTAAAAAAGTGGCGGAGGATAGCGACCGTGACGGATTAACCGATGCGGATGAGATCAACAAGTATCATACCAATCCGAAAAAGATGGATACGGACGGCGGAACGATTGCGGACGGACTTGAAGTGGAACGCGGAACAAACCCGTTGGACCCCAAGGATGATTTGCCGCCGACGCCTGCTCCTCAGATCATGGTGTTCGAGCTTGACAAGCCGGTCGTGTTGCCGGGAATTCAGTTCGAGTTCAATAAGGCAATCATCAAACCGGAGTCGGAATCCATTCTCATTCAGGCATACAATTCATTGAACGAGCATCAAGAGATCGAGGTTGAAATTAGCGGCCATGCGGACGCGATTGGCAGCGATGAATACAATCGAGTACTTTCAGCCCGGCGCGCGGAATCGGTACGGCAGTGGATGATCAACAAGGGTATAGCGGCCACCCGGCTGACTTCCATTGGTTATGGCGAAAGTCGTCCGGTTGCTTCAAACGATACTGAAGAAGGACGGGCGCTGAACCGCAGAATTGAGTTCAAGCGCACGAAGTAACCGATTATCACGTCGTCGAATCGCTTCTCAAAACTGCGAAACCGCACCGGTGCACTCTGTCCGGTTTTCGAGTGCACGGTAACATAAGGAGTCTATCATGCTCTGGACCATTGCCGTTATTCTCCTTGTCCTATGGCTGCTCGGATTCATTGTTTATCCCGTGGGCAGTCTCATTCACCTTCTGCTGGTCATTGCCCTCGTCGTGATCATTGTTCGCCTTCTGCAAGGACGGAAAGTGCTTTGAAAGAGTAGCAGCACTACGATATGCGGCTCTTCCGGCTCTCGATTATTCGTTTCAATAGTTGCTCCATACGGAGCTCTTCGCAGGCCTCTGTCACAAGACGTTTGGACTCACACATTCTTCTTCGGCTTGGCGATAGGTAAGCAAGTGACAAGGCGGGGTGCCATCCCCGAGTCCGGAAAGGATTAAGACATGATGAATATTTACGTAGGCAATTTGTCCTACAACATGACTGAAGACGATCTGCGAAACATGTTCGAGGCTCACGGTAAAGTAGATCGCGCCAGCCTTGCCATGGATCGCGCAACAGGCCAAGCCCGCGGTTTCGGTTTTGTGGAAATGCCGAATGACACAGAGGCACGAAAAGCCATCAGCACGTTGAACGAGATGGAGATGCAGGGCCGCAAGATGATGGTCAACGAAGCCAAGCCTAAAGGAGAGCGTTCGGCCCGTGTCTAACGGGACTAAAGGTCACTCAGGGGATTGAAGTAAGACGGGGCGGATTAAATCCGCTCCGTCTTCATAATTGGCGATGTCCAAACACAGTCCATCTGCAATGCACGTTAGGAGCGAGGTGATTGTCGCAATCGAACGTCCGGTGCAGATGCCTCCTTGAAGATATCCGGTTCCGTAATAGACCATTGTTTTGAACAGCATTCACGACAAACAGCCGTATTATCCCTAAAATGTGTAATTCATTAGGGGAAAGTAGATTTGTCTATGTCTCGGAAAGAATGTATATTACGATGAACCGAAAATAGCGGAGGGTTTTCCCCTTCCCGTCTCCATATTACGAGCGATCCTTCGCCAAACGGAAGCGAAGCGCTCGTTTTTTTACGGCCACAACGCATGACCCGAGATGTTACGCGTGCAGCCTTGTGAATCGGCAAGGCTGAGAATTTAATGGAAGAGATTCGAGGCGATAGATGAAGATCATGAGCTTTCAGGACGTTAACACCGAGGAGCCGAAACCCGGATGGACAAGACTCAGTCTTGCCCATGCGAAGAACTTTTCCATCGCGTATTTTTACAGATCTGCCGGTCATACCTGGCCGCAGCACCAACATCCTTCGGAAAAAGTGACCATCATCATCCAAGGGAAGATGAAAGTTGTGTGCAGCGACGGGACAGAACACGCTCTCGGACAGGGTGATTCCGTATATTTTGCACCCAATGAGATGCATCGAATCGAGCACGCGGGGACGGAGCAGGCCGTAGGAATTGACATCTTTTCACCGGCTCGCAGCTGTGACCTGTGGATGAATCAGTGAATGATATTTCTCATGGACCTGCATCCACAGAGCAACGACTACATGTTGCACAATGCTTTTAAAGCATGGTTCGAGAGTTGATATTCCGTGGATTCTTGATAGTTTCGCAGGCCCGATAACGGGCCTGTTCTTGTTTATAGCAGCATCGTCTGTTCGATGATCGCTTTTTACTGTGAATACTGTATGTCTTCAGAACAAATGGGACACTTTTGGCTTTAGATTAATGGAGGGGTGTGGCTTATAAGTGCTGGTTCTTTCGTGGGTTTTTGGTTGGTTTCAGATTGGCCCATTTACGGGCTTTTTTGTTTGCTCTTTCAGCTGTTTACGCTGCTGAAGGATGGCGTCGGCGCGTCCGAAGCAGACGTCGGCGGGATGCAGATTGCGGATCCCTTCGTGGCAGTGCTCATAGCGGTACTTGTGGAGGAATGCCTCCAGTGCGCGGTCGAACGCCTCCGGCGAAGCATGGACGATCAGGGTCAACTCGTCCTTCACCGTGCGGTTCAGCCGTTCGATCTTGCCGTTGGTCTGCTGGTGGTTGCGCATGGAGCAGTGTGCTTGATCCCCAGGCTCTTCAGGTAGGCATTGAAGGCGCTCCGCTTGTAACAGGCGCCATTATCGCTTAAAAGATGCACCCCTTCACAGCGCGGGACGTTTTCCATGCCGGTTCTGGCTACCGCTTTTGCGATCAGTTCCTGCACCTCATCGCCCTTAGCGCTGCTCAGCCGGCGGAAGACGAGGGGGAAACGGCTGTGGTCATCCACCGCGCCGCCGGTCGCTTCTCCCCCTCCGCCTCTGGCAAGATCTCGCTTCGCGGCCAAGCGACCGGTCCGGTACGCCTTCTGCCACTCTAAAAGCGTGTTCGCCGACACTTGGTGCCGTCTCGCCACCGAAGCTTTGGACCGTACCCATTAGGCTGGACAGTTGGATGTTGATTTCGTAGATCGCGGGGCTTGTTTGTTTCCATGCCTTCTTATGCCAGATTCCAAAGACCCTATCAGAAAACTATTAAGTGAGGGCACTGGTCTTGAAAAACCACTGGGATTAACACCGACGTGTATAATACAGGCAAAGCCAGCAGAAACAATCGCCTTAAGAAAATCAGATCGGATCGCAAATAACTATACGAGGAAAGCCTTCATAAACAGCCACCTTAACAAAAGGGGGCGCAGAACCATTAGTATACATGGAAGGGCCGTGACGATCCTGCAGCCCAAGTCCTTTGAATTAAGCGTTTTTTCAACATCAGCATCGCTGTCGTTATTTGAATGGATGAGCCGTACTCACAAAATGCCGTGCTGAATGTATTAGTTAAGCAGATGGGCTTCTGATCGCAGAATACAAAGTCCGTTGAAACCACTACGTTTCATCGCAACCCCATAGCCAACGTTTTCCAACTACGGAGCATCAACAACGAAAGAACATCCATGACCGAGAATCCATCCCTGCTTCTGAAATCTTCCGATGCCGCCCACCGGCTCGGCATCAGTAAGTCCACACTGCACCGCTGGGTGAAAGCTGGCAAGATCGAATGCATTCAAATCGAACACAATTCGGTCTATTTCACATCGGAAGCGCTGGCCGCGTTCGTTGAGAAACACCGAAAACAATATATACCACGGAATGTGGCATAAGAAGGTAGACGAGCCCGTCTGATTAACCGGCATGAAAGGAGGTGATCATATTGCCACAGCTTCGAAAACGCATCTGGAAATCTGGGAAAGTTACTTGGGACATCCGCTATTGGGAGAGTGGAAAGAGACGTGTTCACACAATCGGTGAGACAGATCGCAGAACCGCAGAGAAAATCTTTCACAAGTTCTGCGCGCGATTTGCTGAGGGTGGAGTTGATGGCACTGATCACAGCTCCGAGGATCACAGCCGCAGGCACCGTGCTACGCTCTCCGATTTGGCGGAATTTACTAAAGCATTTGCCGAATCGAATAAAAGCAAGAAGACGCAAGAGCGTGAACAGTTGGCACTCCACGAAGTCATCCGAGGTATCGGCAATGTTCTATTGGTAGATCTAACGCCGTCTCGGATCGAGGAATACAAGGCAGCGCGTCTGCAAAATGTTAGGTCAGCAACAGTCAATATTGAAATTCGCATTCTAAACACGGCGATCAATCAAGCGATGGAAATGGGCTTAATGGAAAGCAGTGTCAGGAATAACTTCAAGCAGATCAAGATTCCCGATACAGAACCACCCAAATGGTTAACTGAAGACGAGATTGCAGTTCTGCTTAATACGCCCGACCAAGAGTTCCAAGCATTTCTCAAATTCCTGCTGTATACAGGTTGCAGACGTAATGAAGCATTAGGTTTGACTTGGGACGATATTGATTTGGAACGGAAGCAGATTGTTATTCGCGGAGAGATCGGGAAGATGGGGAAGAGGAGAACGGTGCCGGTAAATGCGATTCTTCGAGAAGCATTATCAAATATTTCTGGTCCTCATCATGGCCGTCTGTTCCCGAACTATGCTCCTAACCAAGTCTCGATGAAGTTTCGAAGATGGGTTAAGCAAATCGGTTTGCATGACAAAGCGTCCCTGCACACGCTGCGACCAACGTTTGCTTGCCACCTCATCCGTCAGGGCGTTGATATCTACGTCGTAAGCCGACTTTTAGGGCACAGTAGTGTTCGGGTTACAGAGAAGCATTATGTGACGGTTGATTCGCAGCATGTCCAGGCAGCCGTTGATCTGCTTGACTTCAACCGCCGGTAATACGACGGGAGATAGGTCCGTGAGCTGTCAGACAGCGCAGAACGAACAAAGCGAACGTGAAAATCACAGGTCCTCACGGGACCGCTACAGGCCCTCAATAAAAAGACGGGTCAGCCATGATGTCTAACCCGTTGTTTTTATGTAGCGCGTACGGGACTCGAACCCGTGTTACCGGCGTGAGAGGCCAGCGTCCTAGGCCACTAGACGAACGCGCCAGACAATTGTTGGGAATCTTAAATTCGTGTTTCGAACCTTAAATTTACATATTTCCCGATCATGAGTCAAGCATCTCATTTTCCCTGTCCTTTGTATTGAGGGGAAAGGTCTTTTGTGGTATATTGGAGCAGAAATCCGGCCTTTTCTCCCATCCATCCCGACACATCATGACTGACCGATCCGTTTCGCACACCTTTAGCCGTCTCGTAGACTGCAGTTCGCATCTCCCCCGCCTTGCCTTTATCGCGCAGACTCCCGAACAGGAACAAGCCTTTATAGACCATGTTCGCGCGCGCGTCATCGGCGCGGGAGCGTCGCTCCAGACTCCGTTCGGCGTAAAACCTCTGCGCTATTTCGATTTCATCGCCTCGGGACGGTTTCATCGCGACGTGGAAGATGAACTCTCCGAGCGCGTGCTTCCCTATATGGCGAACACGCACACGTCAAGCAGCGCGACCGGCCACCGCATGACGGAATATTATGAGGATTCCTTCCGCCGCATCGCAGGCTATCTGCACGCGTCGAAGGAAGACGTGCTGATTCCGGTGGGCAACGGATCCACGGGAGCGATCAACCGCATGATCACAGTGCTCGGATTGCGCATTCCCGATCAGATCGAAAGTATAAAGAAATGCAAAGCCTGCATCCCGCCCGAGAAGCGGCCGGTGATTTTCCGTTCGATGATGGAGCACCATTCCAACGACATCGCCTGGCGCGAAACCATCGGCGACGTCGCGTATGTGGATTTCGACAATCAGGGCCGCATCAGTGTGGAAGATCTGGACAAGAAACTCGCGCAGCATAAGAATCGTCCGTGGAAGATCGGCACTTTCAGCGCGGCATCCAATGTGACGGGAATTCTCAACCCCTGTCATGAGCTGGCCAAAGTACTGCATCGGCACGGGGCATGGGCTTTCTTTGATTTTGCAGCGGCGGGGCCGTATGTGGATATTGACATGCATCCCGCGGACGATCCCGAAGCGTATTTCGATGCGATCTTCTTTTCCGTGCATAAATTCTTGGGCGGGCCGCGCACACCGGGTTTGCTTGTTGCCAATCGCAAGCTGTTCACGAATCGCGTGCCGGGCGAACCGGGCGGCGGAACCGTGCTCTACACATCGCCGTGGGATCATCGCTATCTCTCGCGGATTGAAGAGCGCGAAACGGGCGGCACACCGCCGATCGTGCAATCCATTCAGGCGGGTTTAGCCTTCGATCTCAAGGCGGCCATCGGAGCGGAGCGGATCGAGCGGATTGAACACGATTTTCTTTCGCGCGCGATCAAGGAATGGTCGAATCATCCGGGTTTGTGGGCACTCGGTTTGACGAATGCCCGCCGGCTCGGTGTGATATCGCTGATCTTCCGCGATCTGCATCACAATTTAGCGGCCAGTTTGCTGAACGATCTCAACGGCATACAGGTGCGCGGCGGCTGCATGTGCGCGGGGCCGTACGGACACCTGCTGCTGCACATCGAAAAAAATCATTCGGCGGCGATTCGCAAGCGGCTGGCGGAGGGACACATCGGCGAAAAACCCGGCTGGGTGCGCGTGAGTCTTTCACCAACGGTGAGCGAGGAAGAGTTTCAAACTCTGCTCGAAGCAGTGGATCACATTGCGCGGCACGGCAAGGAATATGAAGACCGCTACACGCTCAACGACGACACGGGAGAATGGAGCTGGAAAAAGTAAAAGCTGAAACGCTGAAAGCGGAAAGCTGAAATGCCGAATCCGCTCCGTAGTGACACAGCTTGCTGTGTCCTTTTCGCCCGGGCGCGAATACTTACGATGTGAAGATGGGTGCATGATTTTTTGCGATGTTTGTTAGAACCTGAAAATGCTGGGATTAGGTTGTCAACAGAGTGTTGATGAATTCTTCATAGTGAGAATTGCGGCGGCGGCCACTTAGTCTTACAGAAAGTATAGAGATAGGTTTTTTGATTTTTTGTGTTTTTTAGGTCGCGTCGGACATTGCGGTGGTTGTATGCGGCGGTCGGGCAACCGCCGCCCAGTAATTCTTTGGAAGATTCCGGGCAGATCAGGAGATCCATTCACTTCGTTCAGGACAGGACTGCCCCAGCGGAATTGAGAAATTAGGAAACGGAAGACAGTAATATGATACCTTCTATTGTTGAAGATTTGTGCGAGCGGTATGCGCGCAATATTCAGAACTATCACGCGCAGTCGTATAACGAGGCGCAGCTTCGGCAGGAGTTTCTCAATCCGTTCTTCAAGGAATTGGGTTGGGACATGGAGAACGTGCGGGGATATGCCGAAGCTTATAAGGAAGTGGTTCACGAGGATTCGATTCGCGATGAAGATTCGGTGAAAGCTCCGGATTATAGTTTTCGCATCGGGGGAACGCGGAAGTTTTTTCTGGAAGCGAAGAAGCCGCGTGTGTTCATCAATGATGATCCGAAGCCCGCGTTTCAGCTTCGCCGTTATGCGTGGTCGGCCAAGCTGCCGCTCTCCATTCTGACCAACTTCGAGGATTTTTCGGTCTATGATTGCCGCTGGCGTCCGGCGGCGGACGACAATCCGGGCAAACATCGCATTCTGTATTTAAAGTATAAGGACTACGCGGCGAGGTGGGATGACATCGCGAACGTTTTTTCACGCGAGGCAATTCTAAAAGGATCGTTCGATAAGTATGCGCAGGAACAGAAAGGCAAGCGCGGCACGCAGGGAGTGGATGACGAATTTCTTGCGGACATCGAACTCTTCCGCGAGGATTTGGCGCGCAACATTCACTTGCGCAACAAAGACCTGCCGCTGGCCGATCTGAATTACGCGGTGGGCAAGATTATTGATCGTTTGCTGTTCTTGCGGGTGTGCGAAGATCGCGGCATCGAGGAATACGGGCAGATTAAAGCCTTGCTTGCGGGGAATAAAATCTACGAGCGCCTCTTGCGTCGTTTCGAAATTGCGGACGGCTTGTACAACTCGGGCTTGTTCCATTTCAAAGCGGACAAGGAACGCAGCGAGCAGCCCGACAAGCTCACGCCATCGCTGACCGTAGACGACAAGATTTTGAAAGAGATTATCAAGCGGCTGTATTATCCGGAATCGCCGTATGAATTCGCGGTGATGCCCGCCGATATTTTAGGGCAGGTCTACGAGCAGTTTTTGGGGAAGGTGATTGTGAAGGCGGGGCGGACGGTGGACGTGGAGTACAAGCCCGAAGTGAAGAAGGCGGGCGGAGTCTATTACACGCCCACGTATATCGTGGACTACATCGTGAAGCATACGGTCGGCAAGCTGCTTGAAGGTAAAACGCCCAAAGATGCAGAGACACTTCGTGTCCTCGATCCTGCTTGCGGCTCAGGAAGTTTTTTGATTGGCGCGTATCAGTATTTACTGGATTGGCATTTGGAGCAATATCTTGTAGATAATCCCGATAACAAGGGGCTGCGAGAGGATAACAAGGGGCTGCGAGAGGATAACAAGGGGCTTAAGCCCCTTGTTGTAGGCGTAGAGAGAGCACGGGCGAATAAGCTGCCCGTTTATCAATCCGCGCGGGGGGAATGGCGGCTGACTTTAGATGAGCGCAGGCGGATTCTGCTCAATAATATTTACGGCGTGGATATTGATGCGCAAGCGGTGGAAGTGACCAAGCTCTCGCTGCTGCTCAAAGTGCTCGAGGGCGAGAGCGCCGACACGGTGCAGGGGGAACTGAAGCTGCGGCATCACGCGCTGCCCGACTTGGGCAAGAACATCAAATGCGGCAATTCGCTGATCGGAACGGATATTGAGAAGGTGCTTGCAGCAAGTGACCTAAAGGACAGCTCTGCAACAAGGGGCTTAAGCCCCTTGTTAGAGATGTCTGATGAGGAGATCGCGCGGATCAATCCGTTCGACTGGGATCGCGAGTTTCCGCAGGTGTTCGCCGGACACCGGCGCGATCTCTACTTGACGACGTTTGTAACGCACAATTCACGGGTTTCCGAGCGCATGATTACCATGGGCGCACCGCACGGGGAACCGCTGATCTTCGGCAAAGAGGATCAGGAACTCGTCGCGGAGTCCATCGCCGACGTCTGCCGGAAACATGCGATCCCGGTCGTGGCGTGGAATATCCTGCCCGATCATGTGCATATGGTTATCGCCGCCGGTGATGAAAGGGAACTCACGGAACATGTTCGCAAGATCAAGGGAGGCAGTTCATACGATTATCAGCGTCGAAAAGGCTGGGATACCGGACAACACGTTTGGGCACAGAAGTTTCATCTCGAGCCGTTGAGCGATGAGCGAGCCGTGCATGATGCGTTGGCCTACGTCTGGAATAACCGCCTTAAGCATCAGGATCGCTGGGGCGGCGAACTGCTGGATGTATGGGGCGAGGAAGAGATCTTCGCCGCGTCGGATGGCGCCAACACGGAGCGCGATTCCGGGCATGACACTGAGCCTAACAAGGGGCTGGGTGAGGGTAACAAGGGGCAGGGGGA